>JALSGU010000038.1 GCA_026982575.1 Paracoccaceae bacterium
ACCATCAGCCGCGTGGCATGGGGCCGCATGGCAGATTGCCAGCGGGCATCCAGCGCATAATGATCAACAACCAACCAGTCATGTCGCCCTGCCGCTGCCGTTTCTGCTGCATCTTCTTGCCAGCTTGCGCCGATCCAGTTGCTATGTGGGCCGTCTGCCGCCGCCTCGCCCATGGGCAGCTCCAGCACTTCAAACCCCTGTGCGCGGATAAATGCAATTAAATTTCCATCATGTTTGCGGCACACAAACAGGCTTTGCGCCCCTTGTGCCTTTAACCCCTGCGCCAAGGTCAGGCAGCGCATTACATGCCCTGTGCCAATATTCAGCGCAGCATCAACCCGAAACAGGATTTTGGGCGCGGGCATCAGCCCAGCCCCGCCGCTTTGAACATCAGCTCGGCGCGCCGCCAGTCCTCGATTGTATCAATATCCTGCACCCGGTCGCGCGGCAGGATAACAGGTGCAGAATCGGCGCTGAATATCGGTATTTCTGCCCGCCATGCCGCCACGCGGCCCCAATAAAACTGCCCTGCATCATGGTAAGCCTCCTCAAGGTCTTGCGAGCGGGTTGCGAAAGCCCCGGGGGTGAACATTTCAGTGCGGTTTTCTGCTGTGATCCGAATGGCGCGCTGAATAGAAAAAGCATAGCTGGTAACCGAAAAAGCATAATCACAGCCCGTGTTTTGTAATATTTCCAACCCCCGCTGAATATCGCCTGCCTGCAAAAACGGGGCGGTGGCATAAATGCAGCACAGCGCGGCATCTTCGGGCATTTCCAGCGCTTTGGCGGCATGGGCAATCACCGGAATGGTGCCGGTGAAATCATCGGCAAGGGCTGCGGGGCGCATAAAGGGCACCTCGGCGCCGTGGGTCTTGGCCATTTTGGCAATGGCGTCATCATCGGTGGAAACCACCACACGATCAAAACACCCGCTTTCCAGCGCCGCGTTGATCGACCACACGATCATCGGCTTGCCGCAAAACGGCTTTATGTTTTTGTGCGGAATGCGCTTGGAGCCGCCCCGCGCGGGGATAACAGCAACCCTCATACGGATATCGCCGCTTTCAGCGCGGCTATGACTTTTGATTGTTCATCCGCTGTCAGGGTTGGAAATAGCGGCAGGGTTATTGCCTCGGCGTAATAGCTTTCGGCCGCTGGAAAATCACCTGTCTTAAAGCCCATGGCCTGATAATAGGGCTGGGTATGCACCGGAATGTAATGCAGGTTCACCCCGATGCCGCTGGCGCGCAGCCGCGTGAACACCTTGAGGTGTGACGGGATGATTTTATCAAGCTGCAAGCGCACCGGATAAAGATGCAAACCGCAATAAGCACCTTTGCCCCGCTGTGGCAGGGTTAGGGGCATGTCCGCCAGGATTTCATCATAACGATCTGCCAGCACATGCCGTTGGGCTACGATTTCATCGAGCCGCTGCATCTGGCTGATGCCAAGTGCCGCCTGAAGATCCGTCAGGCGGTAATTATAGCCAAGCTCGATCTGCTGGTAATACCATGGACCATCGCCTTCATGGGTCATCAGGTTTGGGTCACGGGTAATGCCGTGGCTCCGGAAAATGCCCATACGCTTTGCCAGATTTTCGTCATTGGTCATGGCCATACCGCCCTCGGCAGTGGTCACGATTTTAACCGGATGAAAGCTGAAAACCGTAATGTCGCTATGCTGGCATGCGCCGATTTTCTGGCCGCCATAGCTGCCGCCAATAGCGTGCGAGGCATCCTCGATTACCTTAAAGCCAAATCGTTTTGCCAGCGCAGCAATCGCCGCCATGTCGCAAGGTTCACCGCGCAAATGCACCGGAACCACCACCTTGGGCAGCCGCCCTTGCGCCTTGGCCTTGATCAGTTTTTGCTCCAGCTTTTCGGGGCAGATATTCCAGCTATGGATATCAATATCGACAAAATCCACCTCTGCGCCGCAATAAAGCCCGCAATTGGCCGAGGCCACAAAGGTAAGCGGGCTGGTCCATAGCCAATCGCCCTTGCCCAACCCCAACGCAAGGCAGGCAATATGCAAGGCCGAGGTGGCGCTATTTACCGCAACACCATGCGCCACGCCGCAATAATCGGCCACGGTTTTCTCAAAGGCAGGCACCTGCGCGCCTTGGGTCAAAAACTGGTTTTGCAGCACATCGATCACGGCATCCACATCGGTTTGGGTGATTTCGTGGCGGCCATAAGGGATCATCTGTCAGACCTTTCCGATATGGTCGGCGTTGGCCTTTATCCAATGGTTCAGCGCGTCGATGCTCATCCATTCGCTGTTATTGTCGCTGGTATAACAAAAACCCTCGGGCACCGGTTTGCCATCCTTGATCCGCTCTTTCGAGCTGCCCCAATTATTGATCGAGGGCAGGATTTTGTAATGGCCATCATATTCAAAGGTAAAAGCCGCGTCCTCCTCTCCGATCATTTGTTCGTGCAGTTTTTCACCGGGGCGAATGCCCACAACTTCTTGTTTGGCATTGGGCGCGATGGCTTTTGCCAGTTCGGTTACCTTCATCGACGGGATTTTTTTAACGTATATCTCGCCGCCTTCCATGTCGTCAAAGGCGCGCCAGACCAGATCAACCCCTTGTTCCAGCGTGATCATGAAACGGGTCATTTTATCATCGGTAATAGGCAACACGCCCTTGTCTTTGATCGACATAAAAAACGGAATGACAGACCCGCGTGATCCCATGACATTGCCATAACGCACCACCGCAAAGCGGGTTTTATGACCGCCGGAATAGGAATTTCCGGCCACAAACAGTTTGTCAGACGCCAGTTTGGTGGCACCATAAAGGTTGATCGGGCTGCTGGCTTTGTCGGTTGACAGGGCCACAACCCGCTTAACACCTTTGTCGATACAGGCATCTATCAGGTTCATGGCGCCGTTTATGTTGGTTTTAATGCATTCAAACGGGTTGTATTCGGCGGTGGGTACAATTTTTGTTGCGGCGGCATGGACAACATAATCAACCCCGTCCAGCGCACGATAAAGCCGCTCTTTGTCTCGCACATCACCGATGAAAAACCGGATACGGTCATCACCGGGAAATTTCTTTGCCATCTCCCACTGTTTCATTTCATCGCGGGAAAAAACGATAATTTTCTTTGGATTATATTTTTGCAGCGTCATCGGCACAAATGTATTCCCGAAAGAACCGGTTCCGCCCGTAATAAGAATTGTCGAATTTTGCAACATATATCGCTATCCTTTAACTACACCTTTACCCTTGTTTACCCGTTTTTTTTTGCTACTTGCAAGCAGAATGCCCATCCTCTGTATCCACCATCAACTGCCCAGCTTTTCCAGCGTTACCTTCATTGTCGCGCCCTTCATAGGGCTGCCGTTGTCAGCATGCAGGACCAGTGGTTGCGAGATGCAGGCTTCGGACCAGACTGCCTTTCGGATCAGCGTTGCCGCCAGTTCCGCCGCCTCACGCTCATGGGCCTCCCAGCCCACAATTTTGCGGCTGAAGATGTCCACGATCAGATACAGGTAGCGATTATACGCGATTCTGAATTGGCCTCGGATTGCGCCAACAGTGATGTGATTGATTGCGAGGATATCGAGCTCGCTTTTGGAGCAAGCGGCAAGTGCTATGGGCCTCGCAAGGTTTGGCATGGCTTCAGTCGCGTGCTTCCTGGCTTGTGCGGCTTTGGCAATATCCGGCGAATATTTAACACCTCATAGATTAAGCGTCGCATGGTCAATTTGAACACCGCGTTCGGCCAATATCTCCTCCAAGTCTCGATATGAAACGGCATAGCGGACATAGAAAAATACCGCGTGCAGGATTAGCTCTTTCGGATAATGACTGCCTTTGAAATCAATGCTCATACTTGGTGTGTCCTGCCTATAGCTTTTTGAAACGGCTTATGGCAAAATCAAACAAGGGCGGGAATAGCATAAAACTTTGCGACAGAACCAGCGCATACCACATTTCACTCCTGCTCCATCGAGCTAACCCAGTTTTTCAGGAAATTCTGCTTTTTCAGCCGATCCAGAAACACCAAAAGCCCCGGTCCCAGCCGGATGGGCCGTGCGGCGCTGTTTTCTTGCAGCCGCAAAGGGTCAATCGGTGGCAGGCTGGTCAGCTTTTCCAGCTCCGGACGGGCATTAAGCCCAACCAGAAAATCAATCATCAATCCGGCTTCAACCGGATTTTCGGCGTTTTCAGGGATCAGCGCCGTGCGCAGCATCACATTGACATAATCGCTAAACCGGATAATCCGCAGATCGGGAAATTCCGCCAAGCGCGAGTTGGCATAGCTGCCCACCACATTATAGGCCAGCGCCAATTCACCCGATGCCACATCGCGGATCATATCACCTGATCCCGCATAAAGCTTTGCGTTCAGGCGGCCCATCACCTCGGTCAGGCGCCAATAGGAATCAGAATTACGCGAATCCTGCGTGGCAAAAAGATAGCCCGCGCCGGAAATGCGCACATCATAGGTGCCGATGCGGCCATCAAACATTTCAGGGTTGTCGCGCAACAGCGAAATCAGGTCTTCGCGGGTTTCGGGCGGGGATAGCCTCGCAAAAGCCGGTGCAGAAATAATCATCACTGCGGGTTCTTGCGTAAATGCAAAAATCTGGTCGCGCCAAATCGCCCATTGCGGCAAGGTTTCGGTGGCGTTGGAGGCATAGGTTTGGGCAAATCCGTCATTGGCCAGTTTGGTTTGCAGATCCATCGCGGATGAAATCGCCAGATCAAATACCGCGCCCTCCTCGTAAATGGCTTTCATTACCTCGGTGCTGCTGGCGATCACGTACTGGATGTTGATATTCGGGTTATCTTGCTGAAATGCCGCAATAATCGGCTCAAACACATTGGCGTCAGCGGTGGAAATAATTTGTAATGTTATCTGCCCCGTTTGGGCAGGATAAAAAATACTATCCTCGATTTCAAACGCCACTGCGCGCAATGGCGCAAGGGCTGCAAAACCCAGAACTAGGGCAAAATAAGCGAAACGCATGCGCCATTTCCTTTTGGGTTGGAACGAATTTGAACACGGCCCCGATGGGCGCGGGCCACCACATCGGCAATGGTTAACCCCAGCCCCGAACCAACAATATCGGCCACATTTTCACCGCGCGAAAACCGCTGGGTCAATGCGCCGAGATCCGTACTGCCAAACCCCCTGCCTTGGTCGCAAAAAGAGATTTCAGTGACTTTTCCACGGGTTAGCTTAACAATAATTTCACTATCGGCAGGGGAATATTTGATCGCGTTGTCCAGAATATTGCGCAAAGCATTCTGCATCAAAACCGGATCCCCCACAAAAGGACAGGGTTTTTCAGGGATTTCCAGCACCAAGCCGATGTCTTTTAGCCCCGCCGTTGGCGAAAGATGTTCGCATATTTCGCGGGTCAGCCCTGCCAGATCAAAATTTTGGGCCATAAGGTTATCGGTGCGAAAAGTCACCATGGCATGGTCCAGCAATTGCCCTGCCGAACGCGAGCTTTCATCCACCGCCCTGATCATTTCACGCAGGGCTTTTTTGTCGTCAGGGTTTTCCATGCCCCGCAAGGCAATTTCGGCCTTTGTGCGCACAATTGCCAGCGGGGTGCGGACACGGTGCGCAGCCTCGGCAACAAAATCCTCGGATTGGGCGAGCGAGCTGTGCAGCCGGCCCATAAAGTTATTGAGCGCGCCAACCAGCGGCACCAGCTCGCTTGGCAGTTTGGCTTTGACAGGGCTAAGATCATGGGGACCACGGCGCTTGATCGACTGGGTCATGCGTCGCAACGG
>JALSGU010000039.1 GCA_026982575.1 Paracoccaceae bacterium
AACCGGCTAAGATCACTCTTCCGATTTGATCTCTTCACCAGTTTCCTGATTAACCACTTTCATGCTCAGGCGCACTTTGCCGCGATCATCAAAGCCCATCAGTTTAACCTTGACCTCTTGGCCCTCGGTCAACATGTCTTTGGGGTGGTTTACGCGCTCAGTTGCCAGTTGGCTAACATGCACAAGCCCGTCGCGTTTGCCAAAGAAATTCACGAATGCGCCAAAATCCATCAGCTTTACCACTTTGCCGGTATAGATTTTACCAGCTTCGGGCACGGCCACGATTTCGTTGATCATCGCCATGGCTTTTTCGATGCTTTCACCATTTGGCGAGGCAATCTTGATGACGCCCTCATCATTGATGTCAACTTTCGCACCGGATTCAGCAACGATTTCGCGGATAACCTTGCCGCCCGAGCCAATCACTTCGCGGATTTTATCAGCCGGAACTTTCATGGTCTCAATACGTGGCGCGTGGATTGAAAAATCGCTGGCGCCGGTCAGCGCGTTGGCCATTTCACCCAGAATATGCAAACGCGCGTCTTTGGCTTGTGCCAACGCAGCTTTCATGATTTCGGCGGTGATGCCGGCAACCTTGATGTCCATTTGCATGGTGGTGATGCCGTTTTCAGTGCCTGCAACCTTGAAATCCATATCGCCAAGGTGGTCTTCATCACCCAGAATATCGGTCAGAACCGCATATTTGCCATCATCATCAAGGATAAGGCCCATGGCGATACCGGCAACCGCATTTTTCAAAGGAACGCCTGCGTCCATCATCGACAGCGAGCCACCACAGACCGAAGCCATGGAGCTGGAACCGTTGGACTCAGTAATTTCGGAAACCACGCGAACCGTATAAGGGAAATCGGTTGCCGCAGGCAAAACCGCCTGAAGCGCGCGCCATGCCAGTTTACCATGGCCAATTTCACGACGGCCGGGGCCAAACATACGACCAGCTTCGCCAACCGAATACGGAGGGAAGTTGTAATGCAGATAGAAATTCGAGCGGCTTTCGCCGTGAAGCGCATCAATGATTTGTTCATCATCGCCGGTACCCAGCGTGGTAACCACAAGGCCTTGGGTTTCACCGCGGGTAAACAGGGCGGAACCGTGGGTGCGGGGCAGCAGGCCAACCTCGGAAATAATCGGACGCACGGTGGTCAGATCACGGCCATCAATGCGTTTGCCGGTTTTGATCACATCGCCGCGCACAACATTTGATTCAAGCTTTTTGAAGCAGCTATCAAGGTTGCTGTCTTCTTGGTCATCCTCGGAAAGGCTGGCCTTGATTTCTTCGCGTGCGGCTTTGATCGCCTTGGTGCGTTCTTGCTTGTCGGTGTTGCCAAATGCGGCGCGCATGGCTTTTTCGCCAGCTTTTTCAACCTTGGCATACAATTCCGAATAATCGGGGGCAACAAAGTTGAAAGGTTCTTTGGCGGCGTCTTCGGCCAGATCAACAATCATGTCGATCACTGGCTGCATTTGCGCGTGGCCAAATTCAACAGCGCCCAGCATTTCAGCTTCGGACAGCTCATAGGCCTCGGATTCAACCATCATTACCGCATCTTTGGTGCCGGCAACAATCAGATCAAGGCGTTGTTCAGGGTTGTTGCGCAACTGGTCCATATCATCAACCGAAGGGTTCAGAATATAAGAACCATCGGTGAAACCAACGCGGGCACAACCGATCGGGCCACGGAACGGTGCGCCGGACAAGGTAAGCGCAGCAGATGCGGCGATCATGGCGACAACGTCCGGGTCATTTTCCAGATCGTGCGAAAGCACGGTGCAGATCACCTGGGTTTCGTGCTTGAAACCGGGCATGAACAACGGGCGGATAGGCCGGTCGATCAGACGGCTGGTCAGGGTTTCTTTTTCTGTCGGGCGCGCCTCGCGCTTAAAGAAACCACCCGGGATTTTACCGGCGGCATAATATTTTTCCTGATAATGCACGGTCAGCGGAAAGAAATCGAAACCGGCTTTTGGTTTCTTTTCAAATACCACGGCGGCCAAAACGCTGGTTTCGCCGTAAGTGGCGATCACGGCAGCATCGGCCTGACGCGCGATTTTTCCGGTTTCGAGGGTCAGGGTATCGTGCCCCCACTCGATTGATTTTTTAACTTCGTTAAACATGATTTTCCTTTTCAAACGGGTCATATCCCCTGATATGCCCGCAAAATAGCGGCATTTGCCGCGCTACCCTCCGTTTCGTCGGGTTCTTTTGCCTGAGGGTCAAAGACAAAAGAACCATAATACGCAAAACGCGCCCAATCAGGCGCGTTTCAAATTCAGTTAGCGGCGGATGCCGAGACGTTCCAGCAGCGATTGATACCGCGCCACGTCTTTGGATTTAACATAATCCAGCAATTTACGGCGCAAGGCCACCATTTTGAGCAAGCCACGACGGGAATGGTTATCCTTTTTGTGACTTTTGAAATGCTCGGTCAGGGTTTTGATACGGCTGGTAAGAATCGCGATTTGCACATCGGGGGAACCGGTGTCGCCCTCTTTGGTGGCGAAATCTTTGATCAGCTTTGCTTTAACTTCAGGTGTAATCGACATCGGTATTTCCTTTTATATAAGGGTTTGAATGCCTGTTTTGCGATGGCCATTGCCAAGATGTCGTCTAGCAAGGTCAAAACAAAAAGGGCCGCCAATGCGAATCCGCAATGGCGACAGGGCCATATAGGCGGTTTTGGGGTGGAAGGGAAGGGGTTTTATGATGGTATGCATGTGGAGAAGTGCGGACTCAACAAGAACGGCCAATTTGTAAATTTCTAGGTGTATAGTCCCAGCTTGTGATGGTCTATTGATATGTAGTCATCAGAAGGAAGCACTATGGGACAAGTTTTACACGGGAGCGCCACGCACCGTTGCCCGGCAGTGGTTTGCCTTTGCAAACCATGAGAGGGGACGCACGTAATCCGAGCTCTTATACAGCAATCGCAAGCTTCGCACGCGGCGTTGAGCCGGGAACTGGGCATATCAACGTCAAGACCGTGGCCAAATGGCGCAAGCGGGATCGGGTGGAAGATACAAATATGGGGCCAAAGGTGCCACATTCGACAGTTCTGTCAATCGAAGAGGAAGCCATTGTCGTAGCCTTCCGCCGCCACACATTGTTGCCGCTGGATGACTGTCTGTATGCGTTGCAACCGACCATCCCGCATCTGACCCGATCATCACTGCATCGATGCCTGCAACGCCACGGCATCAACCGCCTGCCAGATATGACGGGCGACAAACCCAAGAAGAAAAAGTTCAAACGATACCCTATTGGATACATCCATATTGGCATTGCGGAAGTGCGCACAGGCCAAGGAAAGTTGCGTTTGTTCGTGGCTATCGACCGCACATCCAAGTTTGTCTACGTGGAGTTACACGAACGGGCGGGTAAAATGATTGCAGCCCAGTTCCTGCGCAACTTCATAGCTATTCTGGGCTAGCAGAAGTTCGTGGGCTTTGTTCATGATACGCCTCCGGCCAGTAAGTTCATGTAGGATCCCGGCATATCCCAAAATCCCGAGCAATGGCCCGCCCGCTCAGCCCATCATGAAAATGGGCGCAACGTACCTTCAAATACAAGTCCATCGCTCTCGGTGATGCAAACATCACCTGTCGCGCGGCGAGTATAAATCCCCAAACCCTCCCATAAATGAAAGGGCTAAAGTGGCCGGTTTTTACACCGCCTGCGACCGCATTATGCCGCCGCTACTGTGGCCTAGTATTGCTCCGCCGTTTACACCCGTTGCCTTCAACCGGCAATTATGTTCGAATAAGACTGCTCACTGTAGGAAGAAGCATGCGAATGAACGTGAAACTTGTACTCCCCCTCATTTTACTCGCTGAACCTACTTGGGCTGATTGCGGTGGATCCGAGCAAACATTCCTGACCTGTCAAATTGAAAACAGTTCAAAGTCAGTGTCGGTTTGTTTTGACGATGAAATCGCGACCTACCGTTTTGGCCCCAAAATGGGTATACCAGAACTTGAGCTAACGGAACCAATTGCATCTTTGGGCTATACACCTTGGCCAGGAGCAGGCGACACGCTTTGGGAAGAAGTCATGTTTTCAAACAGCGGTTACACCTACACCGTGGTCTCTGGGTTAAAGCGGACATTTCCTGATGAAAAAGACGCCGTAGTCGTAGAAGGGCTTTTTGGTGGAGTACTCGTGCGTCGCGGCGAAGAGGAAATTGCAAATTTCTCCTGTGATCCCTTTAGTGTCTACTACGATTTTATGGGTGCGCTATCATTGGCTAAAAATCGACTTGGGTTCATTTATTCTGATGGCGGGTGGGTCCGATTGCCGGACTGATGCGGATCCGTGTTGAATATCTCCGGCCTGCCGTGGCGTGCCATAGCGTCCTCCACCGCCTCGATGCAAAACGCAGTTTCTAATGTGATAGACACGAGTGGTTGGACCAAAACATCTTTGAAACCATAGTCCCTCTCGGCGAATGCAAGCATTCACCTGCCGGTCAGCGGGAGGCTCAGGAACAGGCTACGAATTGGCTCTGGACTTATAGCAATGATCGGCCCAACATGGGTATCGGCGGGATTACACCCGCTATGAAACTGAAAATGGCCGCGTAATTCTACAAGCGGACCCCATTGAAAATGGGGGGATTACCGTTGAACAGCGAACGTAAGCGGACAAAAGGGTTGGGATGTTGGGACAAAATTGGGGGGTGTGTCTTCTTTTTTTAGGAACGTTCTTGGCCATTGAAGTGCAGGCCGGTTGTCCGCAAGGACAAGAATCCTTCACATCGTGCCAGATTGAAGGTCGCAACACGGAGGTCTTTGTGTGCTTTAGCGATCAGGTCGCAACCTACAGCTATGGGCCTATTGGCGGCGCACCTGAACTGTTCCTGTCAGAAACCATTGAACATGTTGATTTTGAACCTTGGTCGGGTTTGGGAAAAGCAATCAGCGAAAGCGTCACTTTTTACAACGGTGATTACGCCTACGACGTTGGTGGCGGTTTTGACCGTCCTTTTTCTGAAGAGGAAATGCTGCTTGAACAAAGGCGCTTCGGATGGGTTGAAGTGACAGAAAGTGGCGAGCGGGCAGCCAGTCTTGCGTGCATCCCTGAAACGGTGAGCTATGGCTTTGGTGGCGGAATTTACGACATCAAAGTGGCCGCTGGCCTGACTTGGGACTCTTATTCTTTCACATGGGTATCCGATGTTGTTCAGCCGACGGATACGTCGATTTTGTTAGAGCACCGACCATATGGAACCATCGAATATTGCCTATCTTCTTCGGAGTTTAGTCTGGGTGGTGTGAGCATGGGCGATGCATTGGACACGCTTGGCAAGCTTGGATCACCAGAGGTGGTCGAAGACCCCAACGATACCGGAGAAAAAATAGACCGGATGACACTTGTTGACACTCATATAGATATTTTTCGAGACGTGGTCATCGCAATATCCACCACATCACCAAGTTGGGGAATGCCCTCGGGCCTTAGGGTCGGACTGACACGTGGGGAAGTGATCCGCATCTTGGGGCGCGTGCCAAACGGGTATACCGCCACGTCGCAAACATTCGCTTCTCATGTTTGCTTGGAAGGTCGGCCCCCTGACGTAGAATGGACTATCTTGATTGAATTTGGGCAAGATAAGCGCGTTCAAAGCATCAGTTTTGTGAGCCCTTCATATTAGATGGCCTTGTTG
>JALSGU010000040.1 GCA_026982575.1 Paracoccaceae bacterium
CGGTCTCTCGGCTGGATTAACGGGTGATCCACCCACCGCCCAATATTTGCGAGCCGTTTGTGGCATAAAACACACAGGCCTGTCCGGGTGAAATGCCCTCCTCGGCGATGCCAAATTTTACCACCGCGCTGCCATCGGGTTTTGGGAAAACAACTGCAGGAAATGGCGGGCGGGTGGAGCGCACTTTTATCAGTACTTTCCTGCCGCCTTCTGGTGCGTCCAGAAAATTTCCATCCCCCAACCAGTTGATTTCATTAATATTGATCTCGCTAACCGCCAGGGCCTCGCGGGGGCCGACGATTACCTGTTTGGCGTCTGCATCCAGCTTAACCACATATAAAATGTCGCCACCGCCAATCCCCAGCCCGCGCCGCTGGCCAATTGTGTAACGAATTACGCCGGTATGCTGGCCCAGAATGCGGCCATCAACATGCACGATATCGCCGGGTTCAGCCGCGCCCGGGCGCAGTTTTTCAATAACACTGGCATAAGAGCCGTTGGGCACAAAGCAAATATCCTGACTGTCGGGCTTGTCTGCCACGCTTAGCCCGAATTCTTTGGCCAATGCGCGGGTTTCGGATTTTGATTTCAAATGCCCCAGCGGAAAGCGCAGGTAATCCAGCTGATCTGGCGTAGTGGAAAATAGAAAATAAGACTGGTCGCGCTCGGCGTCGGCTGCGCGGTGCAATTCAGCGCCGTTTTCCCCCATGAAACGCTGAATATAATGGCCGGTTGCCATGCAATCCGCCCCCAGATCCTTGGCGGTTCCCAACAGGTCCTGGAATTTCACCCGTTCGTTGCAGCGAATGCAGGGTATGGGCGTTGATCCGGCCAGATAGGCATCGGCAAATTCATCGATTACGATTTCCTTGAACACATTTTCATAATCCAGCACATAATGGGGAAAGCCCATTTCCTCGGCAACACGGCGGGCATCATGAATATCGGCCCCCGCACAACAGGCACCTTTTTTGGCCAATGCCGCGCCGTGATCATATAGTTGCAAGGTTACGCCAACCACATCATAGCCTTCGCGCGAAAGCTTGGCCGCCACCACTGACGAATCCACGCCGCCCGACATGGCAACCACCACACGGGTTTCGCTTTTTGGTTTGGCAAAGCCAAGACTGTTGATCGGGTGGGTCATTAAGGTCTCCATTTTGTAACGATATATAGGAAAACCTTAACTATTCTCAAGGCGCAGTTTCATTTTGCCTTAACCTTGGCGCGGGATTATCGGCCTTGGGTGAATTTATAGGGGTGAAAATATGTTAGTTAAGCGAAACAGCGGTCCGGTCAGTGTAACAATGCCGGATGGTACGGTCATGACACGGTCGGAATTACCGCCGGTTAACACCACGCGCTGGGTGGCGCGGCGCAAAGCAACGGTGGTGCGCGCGGTTGCCGCGGGTATGCTTACCCGCGAAGAAGCCTGCGATATGTATGCGCTTAGCATTGAAGAATTTGATAACTGGTTGTCTGCTATGGCTAAATTCGGGCGCGGTGGATTGCGGGTTACCAAGCTGCAAAAATATAAACAACTTTAACGAAAGTAAATTTTATGATAGGGTCGTAATAGTTGGTTAACCATTTTGCGGAATAGTTAACCAAGATTATCGCCGCCAAAAAGGATTAACCATGCGAGTGCTATTAGTTGAAGACGACCCAATGACTGCAAAAAGCATCGAAATGATGCTGACCAGTGCCAATTTGAACGTGTATACTACCGATTTGGGGGAGGAAGGCATCGATCTGGCAAAACTATATGATTATGATTTGATTCTTCTTGATCTTAATCTGCCGGATATGAACGGCCACGAAGTATTGCGCCAATTGCGCCTTGCTAAGATCGAAACACCGATTCTTATTCTTTCCGGCATGGATGATACCGAAAGCAAAATCAAAGGGTTCGGGTTTGGCGCCGATGATTACCTGACCAAACCGTTCCACCGCGAAGAACTGGTGGCGCGTATTCACGCCATTGTTCGGCGCTCCAAGGGCCATGCCCAAAGCACCATTGAAACCGGCAATATCTCGGTAAATCTGGATGCCAAAACAGTTGAGGCCATGGGCCGCCCCGTGCATCTGACCGGCAAGGAATACCAGATGTTCGAATTGCTGAGCCTGCGCAAAGGCACCACATTGACCAAAGAAATGTTCCTGAACCATCTTTATGGCGGCATGGACGAACCGGAACTGAAAATCATCGATGTGTTTATTTGCAAGCTGCGCAAAAAGCTGTCCACCGCATTGGGTGGTGCAAATTACATTGAAACCGTCTGGGGGCGGGGTTATGTGCTGCGCGATCCCATCCCGGATGAGCAAATGCAAAGCATTGCCATATAATTTCTCTGGCAAAATTTGAAAAACCGGCTTAATTCCTATGCTGACTGCATAGGGATTTTGCCATGACACCAACCGCGATTTCAGACCTTACGCCCACGCAGGCCAGCGCAGAGCTGAAACAAATCGCGCGGTTAATGGCGGCTGCGGATATTGCCTATCATCAAAATGATGCTCCTGATATTTCGGATGCGGAATATGATGCGCTGAAACAACGCAATGCCGAACTGGAAGCGGCATTTCCCGATTTGGTGCGGGATGATAGCCCAACCAAGAAAACCGGTGCGCCGGTGGCATCGGGTTTCGGGAAAATCAAACATATCGTGCCGATGTTATCGCTGGGCAATGCATTTAACGATGATGATATTATCGAATTTGACAAACGCATCCGTAAATTTCTAAGCCTTTCAGATGATCAGCCGCTGGCATACACAGCCGAGCCAAAAATCGACGGGCTTTCATTGGCGCTGCGCTATGAAAATGGCGTGCTGGTTTCCGCCGCAACCCGTGGCGATGGCGAAACCGGCGAAGATGTCACAAATAACGCCAGAACCATTGCCGATATTCCCCATAAAATCTCCGGCGCCCCAAAAATACTGGAGGTCCGCGGCGAGGTCTATATGACCCATGCCGACTTTGCCGCTCTGAATGCTGTGCAGAAAAAACATGACCAAAAACAATTTGCCAACCCGCGCAATGCGGCCGCCGGATCGCTGCGCCAGCTTGACAGCAGCATTACCGCCAGCCGCCCGCTGGCATTTTTTGCCTATGCATGGGGGGATATTTCCGAACCATTGTCCGACACCCAATTCGGTTCGATCGAACGGCTGGGAAAGCTGGGGTTTTCGATTAACCCGTTAACTGTTGTATGCCAAACCCCCGATGAAATCATCCGCCATTACGCCAAAATAGAGGCAAAACGCGCAACCCTTGGCTATGATATTGACGGGGTGGTTTATAAGGTTAACGATCTGGCATTGCAGGCAAGGCTGGGATTTCGCAGCAACACGCCACGCTGGGCCATTGCCCATAAATTTCCGGCAGAAATCGCAAAAACGCTGGTTGAAGCCATCGAAATTCAGGTCGGGCGCACCGGCGCGCTTTCGCCTGTGGCGCATTTGGCACCGGTAACCGTGGGCGGTGTGGTGGTTGCCCGCGCGACGCTTCACAACGAAGATTACATCAAAGGTGTTGATTCCAATGGCAAACCGATTCGCAAAGGCGGCGATATCCGGGTTGGGGATCTGGTCGAAATATACCGCGCCGGTGATGTTATCCCCAAAATCCGCGAGGTAATAAAGCGCGGAAATGGTCCGACCTTTCAATTCCCGAAAAAATGCCCGATTTGTAATTCCGACGCGATCCGCGAGGAAGGCGAGGCCGTGGCCCGATGTTCGGGCGGGTTTAGCTGCGCTGCGCAACGCATTGAAAAGCTGAAACATTTTGTTTCTAGAAATGCGTTTGACATTGACGGTCTAGGCGCAAAACAGATAGAGCTGTTTGCGCTTGAGGGTTGGCTGACAGAGCCTGCCGATATTTTTACGCTGGAAGAACGGTTTGGTTCCGGCCTCCAGCAGTTGAAAAACCGTGAGGGCTGGGGTGAAAAATCGGCGCAAAAGCTGTTTGCCGCTATTCGTGAACGTCAAAAAATCCCGCTGAACCGGCTGCTTTTCGGGCTTGGCATTCGCCATGTTGGTGAAAGCTCTGCCATGACATTGGCGCGGTTTTACGGGGATTGGGACAGTTTTGAAACTGCAATGATGGCGGCGCAAAACCACG
>JALSGU010000041.1 GCA_026982575.1 Paracoccaceae bacterium
GGGCCTTATCGGGTGTTGGTGCGCGATTGTGAAACCGATTTTGCGCTGGTGTTTTTCCACGCGCGGGAAGACTGGGTAAAAAAAATGCTGCCCTCGGGGCAACGGCGGATAATTTCGGGCAAGGTCGAGGTGTTTGACGGCATCGCCCAAATGACCCATCCCGACCATATTTTGCGCAGTAACGAGGCAGACCATTTGCCCGAATTTGAGCCGGTATACCCGCTGACCGCAGGGGTGACGCAAAAAACCATGTTCAAGGCGGTTAATTCGGTGATGGAGCGAATGCCGGAATTGGCGGAATGGATTGATGGATCTGTGTTGAAAAAACACGGCTGGCCGGATTGGCATAGTGCCGTAACCCAAGCGCACCAACCCAAAAATATTGCGGATATATCGCCAATGACACCGGCGCGCCAGCGTTTGGCCTATGATGAATTTCTGGCCCATCAGATGACCCTTGCATTGGCGCGGGCGCGGGTAAAACGGGGTAGGGGGATTTCCACCAAAGCCAAAGGCGCTTTGGCGCGGCTGGTGCTGGACAGCCTGCCATATGCACCCACCGGCGCGCAAACCCGCGCGGTTAGCGAGGTTTTGGCTGATCTGGCCCAGCCTTTGCGCATGAACCGTCTGTTGCAGGGCGATGTTGGTTCGGGGAAAACCTTGGTGGCGATGCTGGCCATGGCCGAGGTGGCCGAGGCCGGCGGGCAGGCGGCATTGATGGCCCCAACCGAAATTCTGGCGCGCCAGCATATGGAATCGCTGGGGCAAATGGCCAAGGCTGCGGGCATAAATATTGAAATCCTGACGGGCCGTGACAAAGGTTCGGTGCGGCGTGCCAAACTGGCAGCGCTGGTGGATGGCAGCATAAACATACTGATCGGCACCCATGTGTTGTTTCAAAAAGACGTTATTTTCAATGATTTACGCCTTGCCATCATTGACGAACAGCACCGTTTCGGGGTGCATCAACGTATGGAGCTGGGCGCAAAAGGGCAGGCGGTTGATATTCTGGTGATGACAGCCACGCCCATTCCGCGATCATTGGCGCTGGCGCATTACGGCGATATGGATGTGTCAATTCTGGATGAAAAACCACCCGGGCGCAAACCGATTGAAACGGTTTTGGTATCCTCAACCCGTATGGACGAGGTGGTCGCGCGATTGCGAAAAGCGCTGAAAGAAGGGCGCCAAGCCTATTGGGTTTGCCCGTTGGTGGCGGAATCGGAACTGGTGGATATGACAGCCGCCAATGAACGGTTTCGGGCATTACGGCTGGCACTTGGTGAAGACATGGTCGGGCTGGTGCATGGGCAGATGCCGATTGCCGAAAAAGATGCCGCCATGGCCGCGTTTGTGGCTGGCACCACACGGCTGCTGGTTGCCACCACGGTAATAGAGGTAGGAGTTGATGTGCCAAA
>JALSGU010000042.1 GCA_026982575.1 Paracoccaceae bacterium
CGTTCAAAATCCACAATTGCGGGCAGGTCAATATCAATCACCTTGGTCCACATATCGCGCGGAATGTTGATCTGCGCGGGGGCCGACAGGCGTTTGGCTTTCATAATCACGCGGTTTAACACCTCACCCATACGCGATGGATCGCGGACTTCTTCCTGATAGGCCACGCAATCGGCAAACATCCGCATTTGCTCGACTTCCTGAAACCCGCCTTGGCCAATGGTTTTATTGGCGGCTTGTGGCGTCACCAGCAACATCGGCGTGTGGTTCCAATAGGCGGTTTTTACAGGGGTCACCAAATTGGCAATGCCGGGGCCGTTTTGCGCAATCGCAAGAGTTATTTTACCGCTGGAGCGCGTAAACCCGTCTGCCATCATGCCTGCGGTATATTCATGGGCGCAATCCCAAAACGTGATGCCAGCGGCAGGGAAATAATCGGAAATCGGCATAAAGGCTGAACCGATGATGCCAAAAGCATTGTCTATTCCGTGCATTTGCAACACCTTGATAAAGGCTTCTTCGGTGGTCATTTTCATGGGGCGGCTCCTGACTGGGGTTTGAGGCACATATTCCGAAAACAAACACTAGACTAGACCCACAAACCCGTTCTGGCCATAGCTGGTGCATTACACGGGCCGACCTCAAAAATACGGGCGCGAAACCGGCTATTGATCAAGCCGGATTGATCTATTGCAAAAAACCTTTACATAGACCGCCAACCCCCGAACCAACCCAGAGTTTGCCATGCGCCCCGAAAAATCCGAATTACTAATGCCCGCAGGCAATCTGCGTAAATTGAAAATGGCGGTGCTTTATGGTGCCGATGCGGTTTATCTGGGCACACCCGATCTTTCCTTGCGCACCAAATCGCAGTTTTCACTGGAAGACGTGATTGAGGGCGTAGAATTTTGCCATGCCCACGGCAAGCGCGCCTACCTGACCTTAAACCTGTTTTCCCACAATAAAGACGTGCCAAAGCTGGAAGAATATATCGATACCGTGCGCCGCGTAAAACCTGATGGTTTGATCATCGCCGACCCCGGTGTGTTTCAGTTTGTCAAGGAACGCGCACCTGATTTACCGTTGCATATTTCCACCCAAAGCAATGTTTCCAGCTGGCTGTCAGTGAATTTCTGGCAGGCCCAAGGCGCTGAACTGGTGGTGCTGGCCCGCGAGGTTTCTTTTGCAGAACTGACCGAAATTCGTGAAAAATGCCCTGATATCATGCTGGAGGCCTTTGTGCACGGCGCCATGTGCATGACTTACTCGGGCCGCTGCCTGCTGTCGAATTTCATGGCCGAGCGCGGCGCAAACCAAGGCAATTGCGCCAATGCGTGCCGCTGGAACTATAACGTGCGCCTGCGCATGAAAGACGGCACTGTGCAGGAGTTGGATATCAATGAATCTAATGTCGATATGTTTGAATTCCTGCTGGAAGAAGGCCATCGCCCCGGCGAGCTGATGCCGATCGAGGAAGACGGGCGGGGGTCATACATCCTGAATTCCCGCGACCTGTGCATCATGCCAAAACTGGATGAATACCTGAAAATCGGGGTCGATAGCCTAAAGGTCGAGGGCCGAGGCAAATCCGAATATTATGTGGCTGTGGTGGCGCGCGCCTATCGCATGGCCATTGATGACTGGTATGAAGACCCGGAAAACTGGAACCCGCGCAAATACATGCGCGAACTGGAAACCGTGGGCAATCGCGGCTATACACTGGCCTTCCATGATGGTCGGTTAACCAATTATGCCCATGATTTTGAACAAACGGAATCTCTTGCCAATTGGGAATATGCCGGTGTCGTTACCAAGGTTACCGATGATGCATTCCACGTTGCAGTCAAAAACAAACTGGAGGCCGGCGAGGTGCTGGATTTTGTATCGCCGGTTGATCGTGAAACCATGTTGCTGCGGTTGTATGAATTTGAAAATGCCGAAACCGCCGCCATCACCGATGCGGTGCATGGCGGCGCCCAAGTTACTATCCGCATTCCTTTTGCCCTGTTTGATCAAGAAAACATAAGCACCCTGAAAGCCCGCTATCCCGAATATACGGTTCTGCGCAAAGAAAAATCCCTGACCGTTGAGCAATGGAACCGCCTGAAATTTGACAAACTGGTGCAAGGCTTGGAAACCTCCGGCAACCAAAACGATGAAACCTATACCAAACGCCGCGATGCATTGGCCGATGCGGTCGATGAAAAAGCTGCCGGTCGCAAACATAAAACCAACCGTGTTGGTGTTGACGGTTGTTGTGGCAAAGGCTGCAATGGCTGTTTAATATTCTGGCAAGACGACATGTATGCCAAAGCCCGCGAGGAATTGCAAAAACGCAAACACGGCGAACAACTCACCAAAGCCGAGGCCAAAACCCTGAAACTCGCCTGATTTCTTTGTTGCAAATAAACTCGCGCCGCAGGCTGGCCTTGCCGAGGCCATGCCCAAACAAAGTGCGGGAGAATTACCTCAGCCGTCAGGCGCAGCGTAAAAGACGGTCCTGATAGGTCTCGCGATCCCGATCTGCATTGGCCAGCCAATGGCTTTGTGGCTGGCGCCGGCTTTGCAAATCCTTGATCTCCACCTCGTCAAACCCGCACCGCCGCGCATGGGAATACTGGTCAGGAATCAAATGCCCATAGGCTCGCAACCGGCCAGAATACCCCAATGCCCGCAATTGCCGCGCCAGGCTAAACCCGCGACCATCTGCAAAACTGGCAAATTCAATTCTGATGGCAGATAATTGGCAAAACAAACCCGCAACCAATGCTGCATCCGCATCATTGGGCAGCCCCAGAAATTGATCCTCCTTTGAAAAATCTGCCAGTGGCACAAATGCTGTGCCTGCCAAATCATCCACCTGAAAACCCTCGTCTTTGATTAACATACCTTTTCTCCTCAGGCTGCCGGACGGACAGTTTTTCCGCCTTCAAAATGAATACCGCATTCAACCTTGTCAGACCCGCGCCAGCGCCCTGCCCTTGGGTCTTCGCCAACTCCAACCGGCGTGGTACAAGGCCCGCACCCGATGGAACCAAACCCTTTAGCTTTCATCGGATGGCGCGGTAAATCATGGGTTTCAAAATACGCAGCAATGTCTTTGCGTTGCCAATCGACCAGCGGGTTAAGTTTTATCCGCCCGTCAACAAGCTCATTCAAAGCCAATGAAGCCCGACCGCTGGATTGATGCCGCTTGCGGCCCGTAACCCATGCATCATACCCTGCCAGCGCCGCTTGCAGCGGGGCGATTTTGCGCAAATTACAACAGCCATCCGGATCCTTCAGATGCAAGCGCCCAAAGATATCTTGCTGGCGCAACAACACCTCGCTGGCACGGATGGTTTGCACATTTGTCAGCCCCAGATGCAACACCAGCCTGCGCTGGTATTCCAGCGTTTCCTGAAACAGCATTTGTGTATCGACAAACAACACCGGCGCATCGGGGTTTACCTGTGCCAACATATGCAGCAACACCGCCGATTCAGCCCCGAAAGACGATACCAGCGCCGCCCTGCCATAACGCTCTTTTACAAAAATATCCTGCAATATCTTATGCGGCATGGTTCACCGCCTTGGCCGGATAAAGGGCCGCCTTGAACGGGGCCTCACCAAGCCGTTGAAAGCATTGCAAAAACGTTTCGGAAGCATCTTGCCTAATATCCAGATAGGCCATCAACAGCCGTTCAATGGCGGGCAAAATCGCTGCCGCTGAAAACCCCGGGCCAGCGCGTTTGCCAATCACCATATCGCGCCGCCCATCACCGCCCAGCGTGATCTGATAGCTTTCCAGCCCGTGTTTTTCCAAGCCCAAAATTCCGATATGCCCGACATGATGATGCCCGCAAGCATTGATACAACCTGAAATTTTAATCTTGAGCGGGCCAATATCGCGCTCCAGTTTCAGCTCCTGAAACCGCAAGGCAATATCTTTGGCCACAGGAATGGACCGCGCCGTCGCCAGCGCGCAATAATCCATGCCGGGGCAAGCAATGATGTCGGAAATCAGGCCGATATTGGCCGTGGCCAACCCCGCCTTGCGCAGCCGTGCATGAACCTCTGGAATATCGGCGTGGCGGATATGGGGCAGGATGATATTTTGTTCATGGCTGACACGCAGCTCGTCATGGCCGAATTCCTCGGCTATATCGGCCAGCACCCGCATCTGGTCAGATGTTGCATCGCCGGGCGTGGCACCCACTGCTTTCAGCGAAACCGTGACCATGGTGTAAGCCGGGTTTTTATGTTGGCCGAGGTTGGTATCCACCCAGCTTTGCAACAGCGGATCAGATGTCAGCGCATCATCAAGCACAATAGAGTGGGTGTTATTAAAAACCGGAGGCTCAAACGCTGCATCAATCGGTGCCTGAATGCTTTCCGGCACACCCTGAAACGCTGTTTTACTGACAAGAAACCGCGCCTCGATTCGGTCACGTAACACATCCAGACCAGTTTCCTGAACCAGAATTTTTATGCGCGCTTTATATTTATTATCGCGCCGCCCGTTCAGGTTATAGACTTGCAAAATTGCCTCCAGATAGGGCAATAAATCCTCTTTTGGCAGAAATTTCCGCACGGTTTTACCCACCATCGGGGTGCGGCCCAAACCGCCACCGATCACAACCTCGTATCCCGCCTCATCCGCATCATTGCGGCGCAGATAAAGGCCAATATCATGGGAGCGCACCACCGCACGATCATCAGCCGCGCCGGAAACCGCAATTTTGAATTTGCGTGGCAAATAGGAAAATTCCGCATGGTCCGTGGACCATTGGCGCAGCAATTCCGCCGTTGGTCGCGGGTCTTCGTATTCGTCAAAAGCCGCCCCTGCAAAATGGTCGGCGGTGACATTGCGTATGCAATTGCCGCTGGTTTGAATGGCGTGCATTTCCACATCGGCCAATGCCTCCAGAATATCACCGACATCCGTCAGTTTTGGCCAGTTGAACTGCACGTTTTGTCGCGTGGTAAAATGGCCATACCCCTTGTCCCAGCGGTCCGAGATATAGGCCAGCTGCCGCATTTGCCGCCCGTTCAGGGTGCCATAAGGCACCGCCACCCGCAGCATATAAGCGTGCAATTGCAGATAAAGCCCGTTCATCAGGCGCAGGGGTTTGAATTCTTCTTCGGTCAGGGATCCGGAAATGCGCCGGTCTATTTGACCACGAAACTGGTCAATGCGATCTCGCACAAAACCTTCGTCAAAATCATTGTAGATATACATCTTATCCAGCCTGTTTGCCGTGAAAGTAATTGCTTGGCCCAACCGCACGAAAACTTTCGCGAAAATGGCTGGCATCGGCCAGATAGGCCCCGACATGAATATCTGTCTGCCGGTTTGCCTGCGCCAGATGCGCCGCGGCATCGGTTGCATCCAGCAGCAATACCGCATCCGCGGCGCAGCGAGACCATGTGCCGGATCGGGTCAAATAAATGCTGTCCCCCTTGATCAGGTGATTGGAGGTGACAATCTGTGCTGCAACTATTTTTGCCATTTGGCTTTCCTGCTCTGGTATTCTGAAACTGGCTGCATTAGAACATTTTTCCAAAGATTGCGGAATACATGGGTTAAAATAAGAACCCAACCCGATA
>JALSGU010000043.1 GCA_026982575.1 Paracoccaceae bacterium
CCGCCGCGATGCACGTTTACCCCGGTGGCCCGTGCTGCGGTTTCACAGGCATCGCCAAGGCGCGAACAGGTCGGGTGCGCCACCGATACATGGCCCACACAGCCCCGGCCGAAAAACGATTTTTCCCGCGCGAATGTCCGGTCGATAAACTGGTCAATGATCACAAAATCCCCCGGCGCCATTTCATTGCGAAACGACCCGCAAGCCGATACCGAAATCACATCTGTAACCCCGATCCGTTTCAGTGCGTCAATATTGGCGCGATAATTGATCGAGCTTGGCGTTTGCACATGCCCCCGCCCGTGGCGCGGTAAAAACGCCATTTTTATGCCATCCAGCGTGCCGGTTAATATCTGGTCTGACGGTTCCCCCCACGGGGTTTCAACCGTTTGCCATTTTGCGTCTTGCAGCCCGGAAATATCATAAACACCGCTGCCGCCAATTACGCCGATCATTGTTTGCATGGGGTTACTCCTGTTCAGGGCGTTCAAGCGGGAAAACATCGGTTACACGGGCGTAATCTTTGTATCCTAACCGCGCCAATGGTTGATAGGTGGTAATATCAAACATGCCATTCACGATGCTGCTATCGGCCATATGAATGCCGACAACCTCGCCAATGACCATGGCTGAATTTTCTGCGATCAGGTCCACAAATTTGAACAGCTTGCATTCCAGTGCCGCAGGGGCGGCGGCCACGCGCGGCGGCTGCACCACTTGGCTGTCGGCTTTTTCAAGACCGGCGGCGGCAAATTCATCCACATCGGCGGGCAAATTCCCCGAGGTGATGTTCATGGCGTCTTTCAAGGCATAAGAAACGATGTTCACCACAAATTCGCCGGTTTCGCGAATATTGGCCATGGTGTCTTTATATTGCGGCTGGTCCGGTTTGGTGCCAGTGCTGCCAAATACCACCATTGGCGGGCTGTCGGCCATGGCATTAAAAAAGCTGTAAGGTGCCAGATTGGCGCGGCCATTTTTATCCAGTGTTGAAATCCATGCAATCGGGCGCGGCGACACGATGGCCTTAAACGGATTATGCGGCAATCCGTGCCCGTCTTTTGGTTGGTAAAACATACCGTTCCTTTCGTATTTGCGACCTTGATAAAGCCATGTTAGGCAGTTTACGAGAGCATTTGGAAAAATCATGTTTCGTATCCATCCAGAATCTGAAAACGACCATGCCGAGGTTGAAAACCTGCTTGACCTTGCTTTTGCGCCGGGGCGGATGCTGCTTGGTTCTTATCGGTTGCGCGACGGGGTTGATCCGGTGCCGGATCTTTCGCTGGTGGTGCGTGATGAATATAACACGCTATCGGGTTCGATCCGGTATTGGCCGGTTGTTATCGGAGAAAAACGAATCACCGCTTTGTTGCTGGGGCCGGTTGCGGTTCATCCGACCAGCCAGGGCGAGGGCCTTGGAAAAATGCTTATCACCGAAAGCCTGTCTCGTGCGGCGCAAACAGGGTGGCAACGGGTTATTCTGATCGGAGACGCGCCATATTACCAAAGGTTCGGGTTTAGCCGCGATCTGGCAGCGGGGCTGGAATTTCCACTGCCGACCAACCCGAAACGTCTTTTGGCGCGGGCCTTGACGGTCGGCGCTTTTGATTCCGTGTCGGGAATGGTGCAAAAACCCTGACAAAATTTGTCACCACAGCACATTCACCAGCCAAAGGGTAATGCCCGGGAACATCACCAGAATAACCACCCGCAGCAGATCCGAAATCACAAAGGGTAAAACCCCCTTAAACGTCTCGATAATCGGAATGTCCTTGGCCAGCGAATTGATCACAAACAGGTTCATCCCCACCGGCGGCGTGATCAGCCCGACCTCGACCACGATCAGGATCAGAATGCCGAACCAAAGCCCGAATTCGGTCGGGGTCATACCAAAATCAAGCGCCAGCATGATGGGGAAAAATATCGGCACGGTCAGCAATATCATCGACAGGCTGTCCATCACACAGCCAAATATCAGGTATGCGAACAGCACTACGGCCAGCACCATCCACGCATTATACCCCTGTTCGCCAACAAACGCCGCCAGTTCATAAGGCACCTGTGTCAGCGCCAGAAACCCGTTATACACAGCCGCGCCCAGCACAATCAAAAAGATCATGGCGGTGGTCATGGCGGTGCCGTGAAATGCCTCTTGCAGGGTTTTCCACGTTAACCCGCCATTCAGCCATGCGATCAGCCCCGTGCCTGCCGCGCCCACGGCAGCGCCTTGGGTGGGGGTGAACAAGCCCTGATAAATGCCGCCGATCACCACTATGAATACCACCAGCACCGGCCATACAGCACCCAGTGCCGCCATGCGTTCACCCATGGGCACGCGTGAACGCACCCCGCCTGAATTGGGGAATATCCGCACATAAATCGAAATTGCCAGCATATAGCCCAGCATTGCCAACACGCCCGGAATCAATGCCGCCACAAATAATTTTGCCACGTTTTGCTCGGCCAATATCGCATAAATCACCAGAATAACCGAGGGCGGAATAAGAATGCCCAGCGTGCCCCCCGCCGCCAATGTGCCGGTGGATAACGCCCCCGAATACCCGTAGCGCCGCAATTGTGGCAAGGCCACTTGCCCCATGGTGGCCGCGGTGGCGAGGCTAGATCCGCAAATCGCGCCAAACCCCGCACAGGCCCCGACCGAGGCCATGGCAACCCCGCCTTTTTTATGCCCCAAAAATGCCTCGGCGGCTTTGAACAGGGCGTTTGACATGCCCCCCAATGTTGCAAATTGCCCCATCAGCAAAAACAGCGGAATGATCGACAGCGAATAGCTGGAAAACTGCCCGTATGTCAGGTTTTTCAACTGGCCGCCGATCATGCTGAAATCACCGATGACCAGAAAATTGCCGCCAATGCCGACCAGCAACATCGACAAGCCGATCGGCATGCGCAAAAATATCAGCAGCAATACCACTGCGAATGACCAAAGGCCCAAATCAAAATTGCTCAATGAATGATCTCCGAGGCTTGGCGGGAGGTGCCGCGCAACAGATGGTTAAAGGATCGTAGCACGCAAAACACACAGATAATCACAAACACCACCGCGCCAGACAGGGCCGCCGCGTATCCCCACCAAAGCGGGAATTGTAATATCCATGTGGTTTCGCCATTGCCGTATTTATCCAGCATGCCCAGATAATGCCGATACCCCAGATAGCCAGCCACCAGCAGCAACAAAATATCAGCCACCAGATCAATCAGCCGGTTAATGGTGGCCCCAAAGGCGTTGGTCAGAATTTCAACACTGGCATGGCCGCGATTAAGGGTAACAATTGGCATGAAGGCAAAAATAATAAACGCCATACCAGCCTCGATCAATTCGGTTTCGCCCGGAATTGGCCCGATGGCCAGCAGGGGTGCGATCTCCAGATCATAGGATTTTTTCAAAAACCGGCCCAGCTTGTTTAATGACATGCCCGCCACGCTGATCACTGTCATGATCATAACCGCCAGCAACACCACCCCCCCGATCAGAGCGCTGGTTCTGGCCAGCCAGCGTATTGGTTTTTCAAGTATTGGAATCATCGTTTGCCCCCAGAATATCGGGGGCATTATTCAGGGTTTTAACATCAAAGCCAGCGATTTTCTTGTAATCAGCCGCCATTTTTGCCATCTCTTTTGGTGACAAAATATCCTCGATCTTGTCAAACCGGCCTTGGCAGCGTTCTTCAACCACCTGGAGGATATGATCTGGCCCATCGCCCCGATTGGCCAGCACTACCGCGTTGCAAATCGGGCGGCGCTCATCATCATAGGCCTGCAATGCGGCACCGTTAATGCCAAGGCTTTTGAAATATTTTCCCAAAACCCGCGCATCTATGATGGCCTGTGATGCACCATTTGACCCGATCGGATACATGGCATGGGCCGCATCCCCCAGCAATGTCACATTATCAACGGTCCAGCGCGCCAGCGGATCACGGTCAATCATCGGGAATTCATAGATGGCATCGGCGTTGCGGATCAGGTCTGGAATATCCAGCCAGTCAAAATTCCAGCTTTCGAATTTTGGCAGAAAATCTGCCAGCTCACCTTTACGATTATAAATATTATGGTTCCAATGTGTAATTTTATCAAGTTTGATATCGGCAATCCAGTTGATAAGCGACAACCCGTTTTCATCGGGCTGGCTGATCGGATAGGTGACAAATTTCAAATCCCGATGCCCGGCCATGGCCATGCTGGTGCCTGATAAAAACGCCTTGGCCCGTGTGGTGCCGCGCCATAATACCGCGCCGCCCCAAACCGGCGGGCCCTCATTGGGGTGAAAACCGGCGCGGATGTTTGAATGAATACCGTCAGCCGCAATCAAAACACGGCCCTTGAATTGCCGCGTTGAGCCAGCTTGTGCCACGCTGACAACAACCCCGTTATCCGTGCTTTCAAACCCCATCACGATACTGCCTGTTTCAACACAATCCGGCCCCAGCCGCGCCGTTACCGCATTCAGCAGCATCATTTGCAATTCACCCCGATGCACCGAATATTGCGGCCAGTGATAGCCCGCCCATTTGCCGCGATCCTCGGTCCAGATCGGCAACCCGTGTTTGCTGAAATAGGCCACCTCGCGGGTGCGAACCGCAATCGCATCCAGTTGATCCGCCAACCCCAATTCAAACAATTCACGCACGGCATGGGGTTGTAAATTGATGCCGACGCCCAAGGGTGAAATCTTTGGCACGGCTTCAAAAACCTTTACCGGAATGCCCAGTTGATGACAGGTTAACGCCACGGTTAATCCGCCAATTCCGGCACCTGAAACAATAACGGTCATGGCCATTCCCTTCGAGATTTTTAACTTATACAAATCTTTTGCAAACCCTATGGAAAAATTATCATGAAAAATACCCCTGATAACAGTTTTGAACATGCGGCTTTATCGCCGGTTTGCGGCATAGACGAGGCCGGCCGTGGCCCATGGGCAGGGCCGGTGGTGGCCAGTGCCGTGATCCTTGATCTGAAAAATATTCCGCAGGGCCTGAACGATTCAAAAAAACTGACCGCAACGCGCCGCGCGGCATTGTATGATGCAATTCTAACCCACGCCAAAACCGGCGTTGGAATTGCGTCTGTTGCCGAGATTGATAAATTCAACATCCTGCAAGCCACATTTCTGGCCATGCAGCGCGCGGTGGCTGATTTGCCTGTTACCCCGGTTTTTGCCCTGATTGACGGCAATAAAATCCCTGCCGGATTGCCCTGTGATGCACAGGCCATTGTCAAAGGCGATGCGCGGTCGGTTTCCATTGCGGCGGCATCCATCATTGCCAAAGTTACCCGTGACCGCATCATGACAGCGCTGGCGGCAGATTTCCCCGGCTATGGCTGGGAGAAAAACGCCGGATACGGGGTTCCGGCCCATAAATCGGGGCTGGAACGCCTAGGGGTAACCCCACACCATAGAGTCTCGTTCAAACCAATACACAAGATGTTGTGTGAAGAAAATAATATAAGTCTTTGATTCTATTAGATATTGACGGCGAATCACTTTTGACTCATGCTATGGGCAATTAACGAACAACCATAGTTCGAGGCAGAGACATGAACAAAACAGACCAACAGGCGGCTGCGCAGGCATTGCCGTTAAACCAGATATTATCGGGCGATTGCGTAGAGGTAATGAACAGTCTTCCGGCTGATTCCGTTGATATTATTTTTGCGGACCCCCCGTATAATTTGCAGTTAAAAGGTGATTTGCATCGCCCTGACAATTCCAAAGTAGACGCCGTAGACGACGCATGGGATCAGTTTTCCAGTTTTGCGGCCTATGATAAATTTTCGCGTGCATGGCTAAAGGCCGCGCGGCGGATTTTGAAACCAAATGGCGCGATCTGGGTGATTGGATCTTATCACAATATTTTCCGGGTTGGCGTGGCTTTGCAGGATGCGGGTTTCTGGATATTGAACGATGTGATCTGGCGCAAATCCAACCCGATGCCCAATTTTCGCGGCAAACGTTTTACCAATGCCCATGAAACCATGATCTGGGCCGGTAAATCGGATACATCAAAATATACCTTTAATTACGAAGCGCTTAAAGAACTGAACGAGGGTATCCAGATGCGTTCCGACTGGGTGCTGCCCATTTGCAATGGCGGCGAGCGGATCAAAAACGAAGCTGGTGAAAAGGCCCACCCCACCCAAAAACCCGAATCGCTGTTGCATCGGGTGCTGATTGCCTCAACCAAACAAGGCGATGTGGTGCTTGACCCGTTTTTCGGATCAGGCACAACCGGCGCGGTTGCCAAAAAGCTGGGCCGTAATTTTATCGGTATCGAGCGCGAAGCCAAATATCGCAAGGTTGCGGAAAAACGCATCAATGATGTGCGTAAATATGACAGTGACAGTCTGAAAATCACTGCCGCCAAACGTTCCGAACCACGGGTGCCGTTTGGCAATCTGGTGGAACGCGGCATGTTGCGCCCCGGCGAGGAGCTTTATTCTCTAAATGGCCGTCACCGCGCCAAGGTCCGTGCCGATGGCACGCTTGTGGCCCATGATGCCCGTGGTTCCATCCATCAGGTTGGCGCCGCGCTGGAAGGCGCGCCAAGCTGCAATGGCTGGACTTATTGGAGCTATAAGCGTGATGGCAAGAAAGTGCCAATTGACATGCTGCGTCAGCAAATCAGGGCCGAAATGCAGGCATAACAGATTTAGAATCTACCGCCGGATACCGAAAGGTATCTTACCTTGGCCCGCCTTTTGGCGGGCCTTTTTTATAGCAAATGCCCGCTTTTGCTGGCTTTGGTGGCAAGATAATCACTGTTAAAGCTGTTTTCGCCAACTTTAAGCGGCACACGTTCGGTCACTGCCAGCCCGCAGGATTGCATTTTTTCGATCTTGGCGGGGTTGTTTGTCATCAACCGCACCGAGGTAAACCCCATGTTGCGCAGCATTTTTGCGCCAAGGGTAAAATCCCGCTCGTCGTCTTCAAACCCCAGCCGGTGATTGGCCTCGACCGTATCGAACCCTTGGTCCTGCAACGCATAAGCGCGCATTTTATTGGCCAAACCAATACCGCGGCCTTCTTGGTTCATGTATAATAATACCCCTGCGCCCAAAGCCCCGATCTGGGCCAGCGCTGCGCGCAATTGCGGGCCGCAATCGCATTTAAGTGACCCGATCAGATCACCGGTAAAACAGGCGGAATGCAGGCGGGTTAAAACCGGTTTGCTTCGATCAGGATTACCGATTTCAATGGCGTAATGTTCCTCTGATCCATCATCGGGGCGAAAAACATGCACCTTTCCCAGCTCGGAAACCGCCAGCGGCACCTTGGCCGAGGCAATTTTTTTCAGCTGCACGGGCTGGTTTTGAGCCAGATCGTCAAATTGTAGCACCGACAGCCCCGATACCGGATCAGCCATTTTTGCCACCACCGCCGCCGGCAACAGGTTGGCCCGTTTGCACAGATCAATCGCCATGCGATGGGCATCCGCAGAATCATTACGGTCACAGGAAAACGGGCCTTTTAGCGGCATATCCAGATCACGGGACGGGTCGGCAATGGCCCTCGCCCACCGGATATCGGCATGTGGCAGCAGTTTTAACCGCGCCAGATCACCATCATATGGAATCGCATTCAGGGTTTTGGCGCGCCGTGCGGTAATGGCCAGAACCGCATCTTCCAGCACGGAAATACTGGCCCAGCGCGGTTTATCGATGGCCTCTATTGCGGCAATCAACATGGTCCCGCCCGGGGTTTCCAGCACAACGGGCAAGCCAAGCCGCAGGTCATGCACCGCCCGTGCAACACGATCTTTTGCAGATAAACCCAGCGTCATTCCATTGCCTTTGTTTCAGTCCGTGCGAAATCTATATCCGGTTGCACGGCAAATTGAAACATTTGAAGCCCCTGACACACAGATCAGTGAGGCGGGCAAGCAAGGCCTTGAATTTATATGAAAACAACCCGAATTATAACCAAGCAACGGAGGCAACCCAGATGAACAATCTTAAAAAAATCCTGATGGTCGATGATGACGAAGACCTGCGCGAGGCGCTGGCGGATCAATTGATCCTGACCGATGATTTTGATGTGTTCGAGGCAGGCACAGGCGCCGAAGGCCTGACCAAAGCCAAAGAACAACTATATGATCTGGTGATCCTCGATGTGGGCCTGCCCGATATGGATGGTCGTGAATTATGCCGCCTGATGCGCAAACAAGGCGTCAAATCCCCGATTTTGATGCTGACCGGCCATGATACCGATGCGGATACCATTCTGGGCCTTGATGCCGGCGCCAATGATTATGTTTCCAAACCGTTCAAATTTCCGGTGCTTTTGGCGCGGATCCGTTCGCAGCTGCGCACCCATGAACAATCCGAAGACGCGGTGTTTAACATCGGGCCATATACGTTCAAACCGGCGGCCAAAATTCTGACAACAGAAGACGATAAAAAAATCCGTCTGACCGAAAAAGAAACCAATATCCTGAAATTTCTATATCGGGCATCCGATGGCGTGGTGCAGCGCGATGTTTTGCTGCACGAGGTTTGGGGCTATAATGCAGGGGTTACCACCCACACATTGGAAACCCATATTTACCGTCTGCGCCAAAAGATAGAGCCGGACCCAAGTAATGCCCGCATTCTGGTCACCGAAAGCGGTGGTTACCGATTGGCGTCCTAACGCCATAATTTCTCCCCGAGACTTGGCCCGCCTTTTGGCGGGCCTTTTTTTGGCAACTTATTGCTTTATTGGAGCCAGGACTCAGTTACGGCCACCAATATAACGATAGCCGCGATGCCGATTGCGGATAGCAGGCCATTTGAAAGTGTTCTGTTCCAGCCGCTTGTGCGCCATGACGAGACCGCTCCCATACTTCCTGACCGAAGTGAATCAGAAATCAGCCCGCTTGGTAATCCTGAATATTAATGGGTCCTGATCCTGGTTTAGACGGCATAGGTGTATAGGCGGCGCAATCTAGGGTTTTGCGGATAACTTCGACATGAGTTCATTTTGATTTGCACTATAAAGGCTGAACCATCCCCCCTTGCCAACCCCCCGAATCCCCCCTATACGACCCGTTCAAAGCACTGACTCCACTGGAATCAGGGTAACCCCTATGGGCCTACCGGTGATGTTGAAAGGAAATGCGTTATGAACGCCAAAGAATTGCGGGATAAAACCCCTGACCAGCTTAAAGACGAGCTGGAAGCACTGAAAAAAGAGAGCTTTAATTTGCGTTTTCAGGCGGCCACTGGCCAATCTGAAAATACCTCGCAAATGCGCAAGGTTCGCCGGGGCGCTGCTCGCGTAAAGACCATTTTGAATGAAAAGGCGGCTGCGGCCGCTGCTGAGTAAGGGGACAAACGATGCCAAAACGTATTTTGCGGGGCACTGTGACCTCTGACGCCAACACCCAGACCATCACGGTTTCGGTTGAACGTCGCACACAGCATCCCATTCTTAAAAAGACCATCCGCTCTACCAAGAAATATCGGGCGCATGATGCAGAGGAAACTTTCAAGGTTGGTGACCAAGTCCGCATTGAAGAATGCGCGCCAATTTCGAAAAGCAAACGCTGGACCGTGCTAGCAGACTAGCACACCAGTATAATCGAAACCGTGGGGCTTAACTGCACTGTCCCCACAGGTCGGGAGAAAAAACATGATCCAGATGCAGACCAACCTTGAAGTGGCTGACAACAGCGGCGCTCGCCGTGTTCAGTGTATCAAGGTATTGGGTGGCTCCAAACGGCGTTATGCCAGCGTGGGCGACATTATTGTCGTTTCCGTAAAAGAAGCCATCCCGCGCGGCCGCGTGAAAAAAGGCGACGTGCGCAAAGCCGTGGTTGTGCGCACCAAAAAAGCAATCCAGCGCCCCGATGGCACCACCATCCGGTTTGACGGCAACGCTGCCGTTATTCTGAACACCGCTGGCGAAGAACCCATTGGCACCCGCATTTTTGGGCCAGTGGTTCGCGAATTGCGCGCCAAGAATTTCATGAAAATCATCTCACTTGCGCCGGAGGTGCTGTAATGGCTGCCAAGCTCAAAAAGGGTGACAAGGTTATCGTGCTGGTTGGCAAGGATAAGGGTAAGCAAGGCGAGATCGTCTCGATTAACCCCGATGCCGGCAAAGCAATCGTAGCTGGCGTGAATGTTTCCATTCGTGCCACCCGCCAGACCCAGACCGAACAGGGTGGCCGCGTGCCACAAGACACACCCATTCAATTGTCGAACCTCGCTTATCTTGACCCCAAAGAAAAAGTCGCAACCCGCGTCGGTTTCAAAACGGTTGACGGCAAAAAAGTCCGTTATGCGAAAAAGTCGGGAGAAGTGATCAATGGCTGATTATACCCCTCGCCTCAAAGCGCTTTACAAAGACAGCATCCGTGCTGAAATGAAAAAGCAATTTGGCTATAAAAACGACATGCAAATCCCCAAGCTCGAAAAGATTGTTTTGAACATGGGTGTTGGCGAAGCTGTTGCAGACAGCAAAAAGATCCGCTCGGCGGTTGCCGATATGGGCCTGATTGCCGGTCAAGCTCCGGTGATCAACAAGGCACGCAATTCCATCGCGGGCTTTAAGGTTCGCGAAGACATGCCGCTTGGTTGCAAGGTTACCTTGCGCGGGGATCGCATGTTTGAATTCATGGATCGCCTGACCACCGTTGCAATGCCCCGTATCCGGGATTTTCGTGGGTCAAATCCGAAATCATTTGACGGTCGTGGCAATTTTGCCATGGGCATCAAGGAACATATCATCTTTACAGAAATCGACTTTGATAAAGTTGATGAAATGTGGGGCATGGATATTATTATCTGCACAACTGCTGATAACGACGCCGAGGCGCACGCATTGTTGAAGCATTTCAACATACCGTTCCCGGATGACAGCAGTGAGGAGAAAACCAATGGCTAAAGTATCAATGGTTCAACGCGAATTGAAACGCCAACGTCTGGTGGCAAAATTTGCGACCAAACGCGCGGATCTTAAAGCGATATCCAAAAACCTCGACCTGCCGATGGAGGAACGCTTCAAGGCGGTTCTGAAATTGGCGAAACTTCCACGTGACAGCTCGGCTACACGTTTGCATAACCGGTGTGAAATCACCGGACGGCCAAAAGCCTATTATCGCAAACTTCGTATGTCGCGTATTGCCCTGCGTGATCTTGCCTCCAAAGGCGAGATTCCGGGCATGGTCAAGTCTAGCTGGTAAGGGGATTAGCAATGAATTTGAATGATCCAGTCGGCGATATGCTGACACGTATCCGTAATGCTTCGATGCGCAACAAATCCACCTGTTCAACCCCGGCTTCAAAGCTGCGCGGTTGGGTGTTGGATGTGCTGCAATCCGAGGGTTACATCCGCGGCTATGAAGCCGCAACCGATGACGCGGGCAAGCCAGCGATCGAGATTTCTTTGAAATATTTCGATGGTGAGCCGGTGATCAAGGAGTTGAAACGCATCTCGACCCCTGGTCGTCGTGTTTATGTTGGTGTGAATGATATTCCTACGGTCCGTCAGGGCCTCGGGATTGCCATCGTATCGACACCCAAGGGCGTTATGTCCGACGCGCAGGCTCGTACCGACAATGTCGGCGGCGAAGTCATCTGCACAGTATTTTAGGAGGTTTTCATGTCAAGAATTGGTAAAAAACCTGTTGAAATGCCAGCAGGAGTATCGGCCACACAGTCGGGTCAAAGCATTGAAGTCAAGGGGCCTAACGGCACTCGGGGCTTTACGGCGACAGACGATGTGACCATCAAGGTTGACGGCAATGTTATTTCGGTAACGCCGCGCGGCAATTCAAAACGCGCCCGTCAGCAATGGGGCATGTCCCGCACACAGATTGCAAATCTGGTGCAGGGTGTCACAGGCGGTTTCAAGAAAGAACTGGAAATCAACGGCATCGGGTATCGTGCGGCGCTGCAAGGCAACGTGCTGAAACTCAGCCTTGGCTATTCCCATGACGTTCTTTTTGACATCCCCGAAGGCGTGAAAATCACGGTGCCAAAAAACACCGAGATCATTGTTGAGGGCAATGACCAGCAAGTTGTTGGTCAGGTTGCTGCAAATATCCGCGCATGGCGCAAACCCGAACCTTACAAAGGTAAAGGCATCAAATACAAAGATGAATTTATCTTCCGTAAGGAAGGCAAGAAGAAATAAGGAACGCGAAAATGGCAAACAGCAAAAGACAACTGTTTTTGAAACGCCGCATGCGCGTTCGGAACAAACTGCGCAGAACGGCCGATGGCCGTCCGCGCCTCTCTATCCATCGTTCGGGCAAAAACATGTCCGCACAAATCATCGACGATCTGAATGGCGTTACATTGGCTTCGGCCAGCACGCTGGAAAAAGATCTTGGTGTGGTGGGTGTAAACAACGTTGAAGCATCAGCAAAAGTGGGCGTGGCAATTGCCGAGCGTGCGAAAAAAGCTGGCGTAGAAGTTGTGTATTTTGACCGCGGCGGTTTCCTGTTTCACGGGAAAGTCAAAGCGCTCGCAGAGGCGGCCCGTGAGGGCGGCTTGAAATTTTAGGAGGTCGATATGGCAAGAGATGACAATCGCCGGGGAAAACGTCGCGATCGCGATGAAACACCGGAATTCGCTGACCGCCTAGTTGCGATCAACCGTGTATCCAAAACCGTAAAAGGCGGCAAACGCTTTGGCTTTGCAGCACTTGTGGTTGTGGGTGATCAAAAAGGCCGCGTTGGCTTTGGCAAAGGCAAAGCAAAGGAAGTCCCCGAAGCAATTCGCAAGGCAACCGAGCAAGCCAAACGCCAAATGATCCGCGTGCCATTGCGCGAAGGTCGCACCTTGCACCATGACATTCCGGGCCGTCACGGCGCTGGCAAAGTCATGATGCGCACAGCCCCTGCGGGTACCGGCATTATTGCCGGTGGTCCAATGCGTGCGGTGTTTGAAATGTTGGGTCTGCAAGATGTGGTGGCGAAATCCATCGGCTCGCAAAACCCGTATAACATGATCCGCGCGACTATGGACGGCCTGAAAAAGCAAGGCAGCCCACGCAATGTTGCACAACGTCGCGGTAAGAAAGTCTCTGACATTCTGCCCGCACGCCCCGAAGCCCCTGTAGCGGTTGAAGAAGCCGCACCAGCAGAAGCATAAGGAGCAATATCATGGCAAAAACAATCGTGGTAAAGCAGACCGGTTCACCGATCCGCCGCCCAAAAGACCAATTGGCAACATTGAAAGGCCTCGGCCTGAATAAAATGCACAAAACCCGCGAACTGGAGGATACTCCTTCGGTGCGCGGCATGGTCAACAAGATCTCGCATATGGTCGAGATTATCGAAGAAAAAGGATAACGTTGCGGTGCGTGGAAACCACGCACCCTACGGGAAACGGGAACGCCGCGGGGGAAACCCCGGGGCGTTTTTTGCTAATGGGCATAAGCCACGGCTTGGTGTTTATTACAAAAGGCATTAGGTCATGCAGTGACCCGCACTGAATTGCCACCGAGCTTGAATGAGGGTTTTCTGTATTAATACACTATTTGGCGTTTTCATTCAGAATATATTCCAGAAAACTTCGGGTCACCAAAGACAGGCGTTTGCCTTGGTAATGGGCCGCATACCAGCGCCGCACCAACGGGAAACCCTGCACATCCAGAATTGTAATCCGGTCCGAACTCAGCTCCAGATCAAGGTTTCGCCGTGACAGAACCGAAATGCCCAGACCGGCCATAACCCCTTGCTTGATCGCCTCGGCGTTGCCCAGCTCCATATAGGGGGTTAGTTTCAGGTCGGATTGCGCCAACAGCTGATCCACCGCGCGCCTTGTGCCCGAACCCGGTTCGCGCACCAGAAACCGTTCTTTGACCAGCTGCTCCAGCGGGATATTTTCTTGCCCCCGCAATGGGTGGTCGGGGCGCGCAATTACCACCACCTCGTTATTGATAAACGGATAGGCCTTGACCGGCATGGTTGACGGCACCTTGCCCATGATCAGCAAATCATCCTGATTGGTGCGTAAACGCTCAATGGCGTCAGTGCGGTTGCTGATGGTCAGGCGCGGGGTGACCAGCGGGTGATCCTCGATAAACTTGCCCATATAATGGGGCATGAAATAAGCCGCCGTGGTAATCACCGAGACCTTCAACTCCCCTTGCAGCACGCCTTTCAGGTCATCGGCCAGATCCCCCAGCGCCGCCAGCCGTTGCAGAATTTCCTGAACATTGTCGTAAACCTGGCTGCCGATGGATGTGGCAGTGGTTTTGCGGCCCGATTGTTCCAGCAGTTCCAGCCCCAAAACCTCGGACAGTTTGGTGATTTGCATCGATACCGTCGGTTGGGTCAGGTGCAATTCATTGGCGGCGCGGGTGTATCCGCCCAGCCGCACCACCGATTCAAATATCTGCATTTGCCGCAGGGTGATGTTGGGCAGGTTTTGCCGGACCGTATCGCTGAAATCATTTCGCATAGACAACCTCTATGGATTGGATAGAAACTTTCGATTTTTATTTATGGCAGCATTCCCTTAACAATTCAACATGCGGTTCGGCCGCGAATCAATAAATAAAGGAATGCTGGAATGGCAAAATCATATCAAGCAGGGGTTCAGGATTACCGGGAAACCTACTGGGATCCGAATTACACACCAAAAGACAGCGATGTTCTGGCGTGTTTCAAAATTACCCCGCAACCGGGCTTGCCCCGCGAAGAAGTCGCCGCAGCGGTGGCGGCTGAATCCTCGACCGGAACCTGGACCACGGTCTGGACCGATCTTTTGACCGACATGGATTATTACCGCGGTCGCGCCTATGCGATCGAGGACGTGCCGGGCGATGATGAAAGCTATTATGCTTTTGTAGCCTATCCGATGGGCCTGTTCGAAGAAGGCTCGGTGGTAAACGTATTTACCTCGCTGGTTGGCAACGTGTTCGGCTTTAAGGCCTTGCGTGCCTTGCGTCTGGAAGACGTGCGTTTCCCGCTGTGGTTTGTTGCCGGCAACCCCGGACCTCCCCATGGTATTCAGGTGGAGCGCGACAAGCTGAACAAATATGGCCGTCCGTTGCTGGGCTGCACCATTAAGCCAAAACTTGGCCTTTCTGCCAAAAACTATGGCCGTGCCTGTTACGAGGCCCTGCGCGGCGGTCTCGATTTCACCAAAGATGATGAAAACATTAACTCCCAGCCATTTATGCGCTGGCGTGACCGGTTCGACTTTGTGCAAGAAGCCATTGAAAAGGCACAGGCCGAAACCGGCGAGGTCAAGGGCCATTATCTGAACGTAACTGCGCCTGACGTGGAAGAAATGTATAAACGCGCGGAATATGCCAAGGAAATCGGCACGCCGATCATCATGAGCGATTATCTGACCATCGGTTGGGCCGCACAGCAATCCCTGTCAAAATGGTGCCGCAATAACGGTATGTTGCTGCATGTTCACCGCGCCATGCACGGCGTGATTGACCGCCACCCAAAACACGGCATCAACTTTCGGGTTCTGACCAAAATGCTGCGCCTGATGGGCGGCGATCACCTGCATTCGGGCACAGTTGTTGGCAAGCTGGAAGGCGACCGCGAAGCTACGCTTGGCTGGGTTGATCTGATGCGGGATAAATTCATCAAGGAAGACCGTTCGCGCGGCATTTTCTTTGATCAGGATTGGGGCCAGATGCCGGGTGTTATGCCGGTTGCCTCGGGCGGTATCCATGTTTGGCACATGCCGGCATTGCTAAGTATCTTTGGCGATGATGCCTGTTTCCAGTTTGGCGGCGGCACATTGGGCCATCCGTGGGGCAACGCCGCTGGCGCGGCGGCAAACCGCGTGGCGCTTGAAGCCTGTGTCAAAGCCCGCAACGAGGGCCGTGATTTGGAAAGAGAAGGCAAAGACATTCTTGT
>JALSGU010000044.1 GCA_026982575.1 Paracoccaceae bacterium
GAACATATGGCGTGGAAATTGCAAAAACCCCTGATCACCGTAGCCTGCAACGAGGACATGACCGCATCCGATCTGGTGGGCCGGTTTTTGCTGGATGCCAACGGCACCAAATGGCAAGACGGGCCGCTAACCACGGCAGCGCGCATCGGCGCGATCTGCTATCTGGACGAAGTGGTCGAGGCACGCCAGGATACCACCGTGGTTATCCACCCCCTGACCGATCATCGCCGCCAATTGCCCTTGGAAAAAAAGGGCGAAATGGTAGAGGCCCACCCGGATTTCCAGATCGTTATTTCCTATAATCCCGGGTATCAGTCGATGATGAAAGACCTGAAACAATCCACCAAGCAACGGTTCGGGGCCATGTCTTTTGATTATCCCGAAGCTGCCGTGGAGGCCAAAATCATTGCCCATGAATCCGGCATTGATGCCGCCATCGCGGAACGACTGGTGCAGGTGGCGCAAAGTTCGCGTAATCTGAAAGGTCACGGGCTGGACGAGGGCATGTCAACGCGGTTGCTGATTTATGCAGCGCAGCTGATTGTCAAAGGCATTGCGCCGGTTGCCGCCTGTCAGATGGCGCTTGTGGAACCAATCACCGATGATCCTGATATGCGCGACACATTGGGCGCGGCAGTTGCCACGTTTTTTGCCTAAACCACAAAACCCCAACCCGAATGGCTGGCCAATTGTGAAGGACATAGCATGAGCGTTACCCTTGATGATTATCGCGATGAGCTGGTGCAAATGGCACCAATCCTGAATGATACGCTTGACGCCACATTCCATGAGGCGGCGCGCACCATGTCGGCCCAAGGGCTAAAAGATTATCTGGACGGGGCGCGTGGGCTGGTTAATTTGGGCAAGGGCGCTGATCTTTTGATCACCTATCTGGCGGAAATGCCGCTGGTGGCCAAGGAATGCGGCGAAGACGTTATCCGCGATTGTGTCGGGGCGATATTGAAACTTTCCTCCATGACCTCGGGTGCGGTGCTGGAACGCATGATGGCCACCCTGCCAGCCGTGGCGCGACGGCTGGGAGACCCCGAATTACTGCGCGGATATTTGCAATTATTGCACCGGTTGGCGGCGCGCTCTCCGCGCGGGTTGCGCCCCATGTTCAAGGTGATTGACGAGCTGCTGACCCGCCTGACCTTAACCGGCCTGCGCCGCTGGGTTGATTTCGGGTCCGAGGTCTACCACCGTGATTTTGTCCGCCAAGCCGCCTATTTTGGTCTGGAAAGCGAAGATTCCAAAGCGGTGCTGAAACAGGAACGCCGTGGCACTCTGTTTATCGCCAATCAGCGGCGGTTGAATTATTATTTGCGCGCCTTTTGGGGCCGTGCATTTTTTCTGCGCCCCAGCGCCGCTGACCATCAGGGGTTTCGCCCCTTTATCGAAGCGGGCGCCATGCACCTGCCCGATGCGGTGGATGATATTGCTGATGTTGCGGGGCTTGATCTGTATCGGGCCATGTGTGCGCATATGGCGGCCCATATTTCCTATACCAAAATGGCACAAGCCGCCGAGGCACTGGCACCGGCCCAACGGTTTTTCATCGGGTTCATGGATGATGCACGGGTTGAATATGCCGCCATCCGCCAGTTTCCGGGCCTGCGGAACCTGTGGAAATCGCTGATGCTGTTGCCAAGCTCCGAAAAATATGAACACGAAACCATGCCCTTGCTTGAAAAAACCGCATTGGCCTTGCTGGACCCGACCACAACCACCGATGACGTTGAAATTGATGATCTGGTATCGCGGTTCCATGACCATATCGAGGCCGAACATATGGATGGCAAAATCACATGGGATCTGGGCACAGAGCTGTTTACCCTGCTTTCCCATCGCCGCGCCATGCCATCCCTGCGCATTCTGGAAAGCCTGCGCATTCCATATCGCGATGATAACCGGTTTGTCTGGTCGCTGGAGGATTTTAATTGGGACAGCCCCGACAGCTATACCGCCGCCAGCCAGCAACAGGTGCGCCGCTATGTCAACGTGATGGAAATGGTCAACGAGGTAGAGGTCGAAAACGCCGGTGATGATGCGCAGGAAATCTGGGTAATGGGCACCGAACTGTTCCCATACGAGGATGAGGGCGTTTCCTATAATGAAATGGAGGGCAAGGAACCCATTTCCGATCCGTTTCATTACCCCGAATGGGATTACAAAGTGCAATTGCATCGCCCCAGCTGGGCAACCCTGTTTGAGCGCCGCCAAGCCAAAGGTGACCCGGATATTATTGACAATCTGCTAACCCGCCACAAAGGTATCAGCCACCGGATCAAGCAAATCATTGACCGGCTGCGCCCGCAAGGCATCACCCGCCAGCGCCGGCTGGAAGACGGCGACGAGCTGGACCTGAACGCGGTGGTCGAAGCGGCGGTGATGGCACGGATCGGCATGCAGCCCGACACCCGCATCACCATGCGCAACGTGCTGAACCGGCGCGATCTTTCGGTGGTAATACTGCTGGATCTGTCGGAATCCACCAATGAAACCATGCGCGACAGCGAAAAAACCGTGCTTGAGCTAACGCGAGAGGCAGCGGCGCTGGTGGCCGCGGCAATCAACGGCATTGGCGATCCTTTTTCGATCCACGGTTTTGCCTCGGACGGGCGGCATGATGTGCAATATTACCGGTTCAAGGATTTTGACCAAGCGCTGGATGCTGATGCCAAGGCCCGTTTGGCAGGCATGAAAGGCGGGCTTTCAACGCGAATGGGCACTGCCATGCGCCATGCGGGAAACCATCTTTTGCAGCGCAGTGAAAAACACAAATTGCTGATCGTGGTAACCGATGGCGAACCCGCCGATATTGATGAACGTGACCCGCAATACCTGCGCGCCGATGCCAAAAAAGCCGTGCAGGAATTGCATCAAAACGGGGTGATGTCCTATTGCCTGACGCTCGACCCTGAGGCAGATCAATATGTCGAACGGATTTTTGGCGCCAATAATTACACCATCGTTGATCAGGTAGAACGCCTGCCGGAGAAATTGCCGCAGCTGTTTTTAAGCCTGACAAAATAGGTTTTTGCCAAAGCAAACAGGCCGGTATTCGGGTAAGCCCCGATAAAATACGGGAAAAACCTTGACCAAATGGTAAAACTATGGCTGACTGATGTGTAATGTATGCCAAAGAGCTACTGTAAATTAACATCAACAGCGAGGAATTTTATCAATGAAACTCCCTAATTTAATCTCCCGAAGAACGGTGATCGCGGGGGCAACGATGCTTGGCCTTGCGCTTAGCTCTGCTTCGGCAATGGCGCAAGCGGTCAAGGTTGCCGGAATATTTACCTTGCCGGTCGAACAACAATGGATCAGCCGTATCCATATCGCGCTGAACGCGGCGCAAGAACGCGGCGATATCGAATATGTCTATTCCGAAAATGTTTCCAACACCGATTACGAACGGGTCATGCGCGAATATGCCGAAAGCGGCGTTGATTTAATTGTCGGCGAAGTATTCGGCCTTGAACGTGCAGCGCGCAAAGTGGCGGAAGATTATCCCGAAACCGCGTTTTTGATGGGGTCCAGCTTTGCCCCGCAAGAACCCAATTTCTCGACCTTTGACAATTACATCCATGAACCGGCTTATCTTTCGGGCATGATTGCCGGTGCGGCCAGCGAGAGCAACGTGATTGGTCTGGTCGGGGGTTATGCTATCCCCGAGGTTAACCGCCTGATGCATGCCTTTATGAACGGCGCGCGCGAAACCAACCCCGAGGTGACATTTCTGGTGAACTTTATTGACAGCTGGTATGATCCCCCCAAAGCCAAAGAAAGCGCATTTGCGATGATGGATGCGGGCGCGGATGTGATGTATGCGGAGCGTTTCGGCGTGTCGGATGCGGCTGTTGAACGTGGCGTTAAGGCGATTGGCAACGTGATTGACACCTCGGCTGATTACCCGGGCACCATCCTTGCATCGGCGATCTGGCATATGGGCGCAACAGTAGACACCGCCATCAGCGCGGTTGCTGCAGGAACTTACGTCGCGGATGAATACGGCCAATACAGCTTTATGGAATATGGCGGCGGTTCATTAACCATGGACGAAACGCTGATCCCCGCTGATATTGTTGCACTGGTAAAAGCCAAACAGGCAGCAATTCTGGATGGCAGCTATGTAGTTGAAATCAATGACGAAGCTCCGGTTTCGGACAATTAAGGAAATAGCGGGCCGGTTTACGCCGGCCCCTTTTATATATGTCGAACTCTCTTGTTCTTTCCCTGAATAACCTGTCCAAGCGTTTTGGAACGGTTGTCGCCAATGACACTGTCAGCATTGAATTACACCGGGGCGAGGTATTATCGCTGCTTGGTGAAAACGGGGCTGGCAAAACCACATTGATGAACATGCTTTTCGGGCATTATGTGCCCGATAGCGGCACAATCGAGGTTGCCGATGCAAAAGGCGTGATGCAACCGCTTACCCTTGGCCATCCGCAAGCCGCGCTGAACGCGGGTATCGGCATGGTGCATCAGCATTTCACCTTGGCCGAAAACCTGACCGCGCTCGACAACATCCTGCTTGGTTCCGAAAGCCTGTTTTCGTGGCGGCACAATCGCAAAGCCGCGCGCAAAAAGGTATCTGAAATTATTGAGCGCACCGGCCTTGCCGCGCCGCTGGATGAAAAGGTTGGCAATCTGTCGGTTGGCGAACGCCAGCGGGTGGAAATATTAAAGGCGCTGTTTCACGATGCCCGCATTCTGGTGCTGGACGAACCCACCGCTGTTTTAACCCCGCAAGAGGCCGACACCCTGTTTGAAAATATCGGTGCCATGACCAAAGATGGTTTATCGGTGATTTTCATATCGCATAAACTGCGCGAGGTTCTGGCCTTTTCGCACCGCATTGTCGTGCTGCGCCATGGCAAAAAAGTCGGCGAAATTGCCACGGCTGATGCGGATGAACGGGTGATTGCCCGCATGATGGTCGGGGCCGATACCCCCACAACCCCGCGCGACACCCAAACCCCCGGCGCGCCGGTGCTGGAACTGGATAACATCACGGTCAAGGGCAAAAACATGCGCACCAGCCTACGGGCGGCCAATCTGGTGGTTCGCGCCCACGAAGTCGTCGGTATTGCAGGGGTTTCGGGCAATGGACAATCGGCGCTGGCGCAACTGGTTTCGGGGCTGATTTCCCCTGACGCTGGTGAAATGCAGGTGGATGGCCAGCAGATCTTAAAGTTTACCCCGCCCGCGATGTTAAAGGCCGGCATTGGCCGCATTCCCGAGGATCGCCACCATGACGGGGTGATCGGCGCCATGAGCGTTGCCGAAAACCTGATTATTGAGCGGTTACAAGACCCTGCCATCCGCAAACGCGGGTTTTTGCAACAGAAATACATTCAGGAAAACGCCAAACAGCTTTGCAAAGATTATGACGTGCGCGGCCCGGGCATAGATGCGGATGCGCGGCTGCTTTCGGGGGGCAATATCCAGAAACTGATATTGGCGCGGGTGTTTGAATGCACGCCACGGCTTATTCTGGCCAACCAGCCCACCCGCGGGCTTGATCTGGGCGCTGCCAATGAAGTAGCGCGGCGCCTGCTGGAAGCCCGCATTCGCGGCGCCGGCATTTTGCTGATATCCGAAGATCTGGACGAGGTTCTGGCCCTGTCGGACCGGATTATGGTGATCCATGATGGTCATTTGGTCGAGGCCAACACAGATGACCGCGAAACCATTGGCCTGATGATGGCAGGAGAACAGGTATGATCAGGATCGAACCCCGCGAAACCCCGTCCCGCTGGTGGACGTTTGGCATTCCGGTTGCATCGGCTTTGTTGGCGCTGATGCTGGCCGCCATTCCGCTGGCAGCGGCAGGGGCCAATATATTCGAGGCATATGGCCAGATGTTCAAAGGCATATTTGGCTCGACCTTTGCTTTTACCGAAATGCTGACCCGCGCCACGCCATTGATATTTACCGGCCTTGCCGCCACTTTGGCCTTTCGCGCCAAGCTGTGGAATATTGGTGCCGAAGGGCAATTATATCTGGGCGCAATGGCGGCGGTGGCGGTGGGCACCGGCCTGATCGATGCGCCGGGGTTTATTTTAATTCCGCTCATTCTGGTCACTGGTGCTATGGCCGGCGCGGCGGGCATGGCCGGCCCCGCTTACCTTAAAACCCGTTTTGGCGCAGACGAGGTCGTAACCACATTGCTGCTGAATTTCATCATCCTGATCTTTTTGCAAATGATGCTGGAGGGCCCGCTAAAAGACCCGATGAGTTTGGGCTGGCCGCAATCCAGCCCCATCGTTGATGCGGCAGTTCTGCCGCAACTAATCCCGCGTATGCGGCTGCATTGGGGGCTGATCATTGCGCTGGTAGCCGCGGTCATTGCCCAGATCATGCTGTCAAAATCGGTCTGGGGGTTCAAATTGCGCGCCGTGGGCGAAAATGCGGCGGCAGCATTGCATGCGGGCATCGGGGTTAAACGCACCTTGATGAGCGCGGCAATCGTTTCAGGTGCCGTGGCCGGGCTGGCTGGCGTTTCCGAGGTTGCGGGCCTGCGCGGATATTTAACCACCGATCTTTCGCCCGGTTATGGCTATACGGGCATTGTGGTGGCGATGCTGGCGGGGCTGTCGCCGATTGGCGTGGTGATTTCGGCCATATTCATTGCCTCGGTTTTTGTCGGGGCTGACACCATGAGCCGCGCCATGGGGGTTTCCAGTTATCTGGCTGATCTGGTGGTGGCGATGTCATTGATCTGTGTGCTGGTCGGCGGCTTTGTCGCGCGGTTCAGAATTATCCGCACCAACAAAGGGGAAAGCTGATGGAAGTCTTGCAAATCCTGCTTTCCGAGAGCTTCTGGAATGCCACCCTGCGCATTGCCACACCATTGATATTCGGGGTTTTGGGCGCCTTGCTTTGTGAAAAAGCCGGCGTGCTTAATCTGGGCATCGAGGGCATTTTTGTGGCTGGTGCCATGGCCGGCTGGATGGCGGTTTGGCTGGGGTTTGGCTTATGGGGCGGGTTGCTGGTGGCGGCGGGCGTGGGCGGTTTTTTTGGTCTGATCCATGCGATATTAACCGTGCCGCTTGGGTTGTCACAGCATGTTTCGGGGCTGGGGATAACCATGTTTGCCACCTCGGTCAGCTATTTTACCTATCGCACGGCATTGCCGCAGGTTTCATCGCCGCCGCGTATCGAACCGTTCAGGCCATTGGATATTCCGATATTGTCCGACCTGCCGTTTATCGGGCCGGTTTTGTTTCAGCAAACCGCCATGACATGGCTGGCGCTGTTTATGGTGGCGCTGGTCTGGTGGGTGCTTAATCGCACCCCGCTGGGGCTGGCCATTCGCGCCGTGGGCGATAACCCCGATGCCGCTGATGCGCAGGGGCTGTCGGTTTACGGGCTGCGCATTGGCGCGATTATTGCCGGTTCGGCTTTAATGGCGCTGGGCGGTGCATTTTTAACCATGTCGGCGTTTGATTCGTTCTTTTTCGGTATGGTTAACGGGCGGGGCTGGATCTGCATTGCGCTGGTAATATTCGCCAGCTGGCGGCCCGGCAAAGCCCTGATCGGGGCGTTGCTTTTCGGGGCCTTCGAGGCCTTTCAGGTGCGCTTGCAAACCCAGGTAGGGGCAGCAGTGCCCGGCCAGATATTTTTAATGGCACCTTATGTGTTATCAATTTTTGCGCTGGTGATCGTGGCGCGGCGTGCCGAATACCCGCGCGCCTTGTTAAAACCGTGGTTCAAGGGGCAACGCTGATGGATCTGATACTTAAAAACACCACATTGCCCGACGGGCAAACCGGCATGGATATCGCCTGTGACAAAGGCGTTATTGTTGCGGTGGAACGCGGTATTGATGCGGATGCCAAAGAAATAATCGATGCTGCCGGACAGCTGGTTTCGCCGCCGTTTATTGACCCGCATTTCCATATGGACGCCACCCTTTCGCTGGGCAATCCGCGCATGAATATATCGGGCACATTGCTGGAAGGCATCGCCCTGTGGGGTGAACTAAAACCGGTGCAAAGCATTGATGAAATTGTCGCGCGGGCCTTGCGATATTGTGATCTTGCGGTTTCAATGGGCATTGGTGCGATCCGTTCCCATGTGGATATTTGCGACGATGCGCTGACCGGCGTTCAGGCTTTGTTAGAGGTCCGCAATCAGGTCGCGCCTTATCTGGACCTGCAACTGGTGGCCTTCCCGCAAGACGGCATTTTCCGAGACCCGACCGCCATGCAAAACCTGACAAGGGCGCTGGATATGGGCGTCGATGTGGTTGGTGGCATTCCGCATTTTGAACGCACCATGCAAGACGGTGCTGATTCGGTAAAAGCCTTGTGTGAAATCGCGGCGGATCGCGGCCTGATGGTGGATATGCATTGTGACGAAAGCGATGATCCGCTGTCGCGCCACGTGGAAACGCTGGCGTTCGAGACCACGCGGCTGGGCATGCAGGGGCGAGTGGCTGGATCTCATCTGACCTCGATGCATTCCATGGATAATTATTATGTTTCCAAGCTGATCCCGTTGATGGTTGAGGCTGAATTGCGGGTCATCCCCAACCCGTTGATCAATATTATGTTGCAGGGCCGCCATGATACTTACCCCAAACGCCGTGGCCAGACCCGGGTGCCAGAGCTGAAAGCAGCGGGGCTGACCATCGGTTTCGGGTCTGATTGCGTGATGGACCCGTGGTATTCCATGGGCAAGGCCGACATGCTGGATGTGGCCCATATGGGGTTGCATGTCGGGCAGCTTTCCAGCCGCGCAGATATGGCATGGTGTTTTGATGCGGTAACCAAAAATTCCGCTAAAATCATGGGGTTGGACGGTTACGGGCTGACGGTTGGCTGCAAGGCCAATATGGTTTTACTGCAAGCCAATGACCCGATAGAGGCCATCCGCCTGCGTGCCACGCGGCTAGCCGTAATTCGCGCGGGGCAGGTGATTTGCCAGGCAGGCCCGAGCATTTCGAACCTGTCTATTGAGGGTCGCCCTGCGCAGGTAAACCCTGCCGATTACGCACCAAAATCGACCTAAGCCAAGTTGCTATTGACCCAGGCCTTGATCTGGTCACTGCGCATCGCGCCGGATTGCCGCGCGATTTCCTTACCGTTCTTGAACATGATCATCGAGGGAATGCCGCGGATGTTATGGCGTTGCGACGCGGCGGGTTCATCCTCGGTGTTAATCTTGGCAAAACGCACAGATGTGCCCAGCTCTGTTGCGGCTTTGGCAAATTCGGGCGCCATCATGCGACACGGGCCGCACCACGGCGCCCAGAAATCAACAATCAGCGGCAGTTGGTCGCGTTTGCTGGCCTTGGTCAGCATTTTGAAATCTATTTCGGTCACTTTGGGGGTGTTGACGGGTTTACCACAGGTGCCGCATTTGGGTTTATGGCCGGTGCGATCGGTCGGCACACGGTTTACCGTGCCGCAATTCAGACAGGTCAGGTTTTGACTGGACATTCAAGCCTCCATATTCGAGTTAATGAATATATTGAGCCTTTGGCTGATATTTCAAGAGGCTATTTATCAGGTTCCCGTCCCATGCGCTCGGCGCGGCGGCGATCCTCCAGCAATTCGTGTTTTTCGGCTTTGGCAAGCAGGCTGTCGATCACGCGGGTTTTGGCATCGGAATGGGCGGCGGTTTTGCGGGCGGTTTCGGCGGCGGTTTCGATTTCACGACGTGATTGCAGCAATCGGGTTTTTTCCTGACCGGCCCAGCCCAGCCAGCGGGCGGTGGTGGCAAGATCAGTTGCTTTGATGTTTTCACTGGCGGTGGTGACTTTATCCTCCAGCGAGGCAATCACCTGATCGGCCTGTTGAATTGCCCGTTGTTTTTCGGTTAGCTCGGCCATGTCGCGGGTTTTCTTTTGTTCGGCAAGGCCGCGCAAGATGCGGATTTGATCAGGGGTCATTGGCCGCGCTCCTTTGCTTTGCGGCGCATGACATCGGCAAATTGCAGGGCTGCAACAATGGCGCGGTAATGGTCGGGGTGGATTTCATGGCCCACCTCCACCGTGGCATGGATGGCCCGCGCGGTGGCGGGATCGCTGTGAATGGGCACACCTGCATCCATGCCCACCTCGCGGATGCGGCGCGCCACATCATCCACGCCTTTGGCAATGCAAACCGGCGCGGAGCCAGTTTTGCGCGACCATTCCAGCGCCACGGCGTAATGGGTCGGGTTCACCACAATTACATCGGCGCGGGGCACATCGTGCAGCATCTGGTTGGTAGCGATTTCCTGCGCCCTGGCGCGGCGTTTTGATTTCATATGCGGGTCGCCGTCGGATTCCTTGGCTTCGTCTTTCATTTCCTTGTGGGACATACGCAGTTTTTGCAGGTGGTGGTATTTTTGCCAGATCACATCGACAATCGAAATAATAGCGGCAATGGCGGTGGTGATGATCAACAGATCAATCAGGGTTTTATCCATCAAAGCCACCACCGAAACCGGCGCGCCTTGCACCGATCCGATGATCTGGTCACTATTTTTGCTTAGGTAAATCCCGACAGCCACGCTGACCGCCAGCATTTTAGCCAATGTTTTCAGAAACTGCACAATGCCATTGCTGCCGAATTTGTTTTTTGCACCTTCAATCAACGAGACACG
>JALSGU010000045.1 GCA_026982575.1 Paracoccaceae bacterium
CGGGCAATGCCCCATTCGGCAATATCCCCCGCCACCGGAATGGTGCCAAGCGGCAGGATTTCATAAGTTGATGCAATCGATAATGCCGCCTTGATATGCAGCCCTGTAACCAGCGCCAATGTCATGGCGGCCATGATCAGGATATTGCCAATGGCGGGCATCGGATCAGGGGTGACCGATGGACCGGCAAGCTGGCTGATCGAAATGGATTGCGCCGCGATAGCCCCCGCAAGCTGCAATGCCATAACCATCAACCGCACCGAAACGCCGATCAGAAACCCTATGCCGGCTTCGATAACAACCAGCCCCGCAAGGCTGGAAAGCGTATCGGGAATGGCGGGTAAACCGTGCTGCACCATTGGCCAGACCACCAGCGTAAACGCGATTGAGGCCATAAGGCGCACCCGCACCGGAATGGCCTGTTCCCCAAAAGCCGGAAACAATGAAATAGCCGCGGTGACCCGCACAAAAACCAGCATCATGGCGTTCAGGCTCAGGCTGGATATTTCCAGTATTTGGGCCAGCCCCTCCAGCATCAGGCCATGCCCACCAAGGCCGGCTGGGCGTTGGAACCGACTTCTTCAAATGAAAAAACCGGATTGCGGATACCCTTGGCTGACAAAACCGTATGCACAAACCGCCGTCGCCGTGCCGAGGTAACCACCGCCGGATAACGGCCTTTTTCGCCTGCATCGGAGACCTTTTCGGCAATGGAATTGGCCAGCCGGTTAAATTCTGCCGGAGGCAGGGCAATGTCTATCGCACCTTGCGGGCCTTCCATCTGGTGTTGCTGGAACAACGCCTCCCATTCGGGGGCCAATTGCACCAGGGGCAAGGCGCCATCGGGTTCCTGCATGTCGGAAATCAGCTGAAATCCCAGCCGTTGACGCACATATTCGGTCAGGGCTTCGATGCCGGTAATATTGCCTTGGGCCTCGGCGATGGATTCCATGATCAAGGGCAGATTTCGGATCGAAACCTGTTCTTCCAGCAGCAGGCGCAACACCGATTGCAGCAGGTCGATCGGCACTTTGTCGGGCACAAATTCATCCAGTATGCGCCGGTTGGCAGCGGCACGACCAGAATCGCTTACGGCGACAAATTCATCCAGCAATTTTCGCAGGGTGCGGCGGTTGAACAAGCGGCCAAAATTCTGTTTCAATACCTCCAGCAAATGGGTGGCGACCACCTCGGTGGGGGTGACCACCGACAGCCCCCGCAAGGCGGCTTCTTCTTGGTCATTGGGGTCAATCCAGCGGGCGGGGGCACCGTAAACCGGTTCGGCCACATCAACGCCTTCCATGGGCAGGCCGGTGCCCTCGGTCAGCAATACCAGCACCCGCCCGACCTGCACTTCGGAACGCGCGGTCTCAACCCCTTGAATGCGGATTACATAGGTATCATCGGGCAAAAGCGCTGAATCGGTCAGCCGGATTTCGGGGATAATCACGCCGAATTGTGCGGCAATATGATTGCGCATATTCAGAATGCGGGTATCGAGGCCCGTGGCCTCGTCCATCACGGTGGAGACCAGATTATTGGCAAATTCCAGATGGATTTCATCAAGGTCCAGCATATCGCCAAGGGTTTTTTGCGGCGCGGTTTTGATTTTTTCAACCGATGTCGCACGGGATTTTTCCTCGGCCTCGGCGGCTTTGCGTTTGAATGCAAAAAATGCCGCGCCGCCAAGCACCCCCGCGCCCATCAAAAACGGCACCAAAGGCAGGCCCGGCACCAGTGCAAACAGGGCCAGCAATCCGGCAACCGTGGCCAAGGCCTCGGGGTGGGCGGTTAGCTGTTTTGACAGGGCTTTGTCGGTGGAACCAATCACACCGCCCTTGGACAGCAAAAGCGCTGTGGCAATAGAGATAATCACGGCGGGAAACTGGGTTACCAACCCATCGCCAACCGTTAGAATCGCATAGGTTTCAAAGGCTTGGCCAGCGGGCAAATCATGCACAAAAATGCCGATAATCAACCCCATCAACAGGTTCAACAAGGTAATCAACAACCCTGCAATCGCATCGCCTTTAACAAATTTTGATGCCCCGTCCAGAGACCCGAAAAAGGTGGTTTCTTCCTGTTCGGTCTTGCGGCGCAATTTGGCCTCGTCGTGGTCAATCGCACCGGCGGCCATGTCGCTGTCGATCGCCAGTTGTTTGCCGGGCATGCCATCCAGCGCAAAGCGCGCGCCAACCTCGGCCATGCGGCCAGCACCCTTGGTGATCACGATAAAATTCACGATCAGCAACACGCCAAACACCACCAGCCCCAGATAAACGGAGCCGCCCATGATGAACATCGCGAACCCTTCGATCACGTCGCCAGCAGCGTCGGTGCCGGTATGGCCCTGCCCGATGATCAGCTTGGTTGAGGATACATTCAGCGATAATCGCAGCATCAATGACGCCAGCAAAATGGTCGGAAAAGCCGAAAATTCAAGCGGGCGGGCGATAAACAGCGTGATGGTGAATATCAGGATGGAAATGGCAAAACTGGCGGCCAAGCCGATGTCAAGCACCGCCGCAGGCATGGGCAGAATCATCATGACAATGA
>JALSGU010000046.1 GCA_026982575.1 Paracoccaceae bacterium
TCACTTCGCCGGATTTCACCGCGTCAATCGCGGGTTGCACGATTTGTTTGGTGTCTACATACCACTGGTCGGTCAGCATCGGCTCGATGACTACTTTTGAGCGGTCGCCAAATGGCTGCATGATTTTTTTGTTTTCGACATAGGGGATCATGCGCGGTGTGGTGGGTGAACCCGCTGGCGCGGAACCACCCACCCTACGGTCATCGTTTTGTAGGGTGGGTGATTCACCCACCATTTCCTGCGGGTCGGGCACCATAACAGCAAGGCCGAGCGCGGTGATGTCGGCCACCACAGCTTTGCGACACTCAAAACGATCCATGCCGCGATAGGCCTTTGGCACGATATCGCCGTCAACCATATGCGCGGTGGTATCCATTAGCGGATACATCGGAATGTCATTCCGTTTCGCCACCGCATAATCGTTAAAATCATGCGCGCCGGTGATTTTCACCGCGCCCGAGCCAAAATCGGGGTCGGGGTATTCATCGGTGATAATCGGAATGGTCCGATCACATAACGGCAGATGCACCTGTTTGCCCACAATGGGCGCATACCGCGCATCACTTGGATGCACCGCAACCGCGCCATCGCCCAGCATGGTTTCGGGGCGGGTTGTGGCGATGGCGATATAATCGCGGGTCTCGCGCAATGTCACATTGCCGTCTTCGTCTTTTTCCACATATTCATAGGTTTCGCCATCCGCCAGCGGATATTTGAAATGCCACATATGGCCGTCAACCTCGATATTCTCGACCTCAAGATCGCTGATCGCGGTTTCAAATTTCGGGTCCCAGTTGACCAGACGGTTGCCTTTGTAAATCTGCCTTTTGTTATACATATCAACAAAGACCTTCAGCACCGCGTCGTGGAACCCTTCGTCCATGGTAAACCGGTTGCGCGACCAGTCACAGCTCGCACCGATACGCTTTAGCTGGTTGATGATGGTATCGCCGGATTGCTCTTTCCACGCCCATACCTTTTCCAGAAACGCCTCGCGGCTCATTTCCTTGCGGCTTGGCTCTCCTGCCTCGGCCATTTGACGTTCCACCACCATTTGCGTGGCAATGCCCGCATGGTCCTGGCCCGGCTGCCACAGGGTGTCAAACCCCTGCATGCGTTTCCAGCGGATCAGGATGTCTTGCAATGTGCTGTTAAACGCGTGGCCGATATGCAAGCTGCCCGTCACATTGGGCGGTGGCATCATGATGGAAAATGTTTCTGCGCCCGGTTTGGCATTGGCACCGGCCTTGAATGCGCCGCTGGTTTCCCAACGCTGGTAAATCGCGGCCTCGGCGGCGCTTGCATCAAATTTCTTTTCCATCACTTGCCCTACATCCTGATTTTGCGCGGTTTTACCCAATGCGTTTAGCAAAGCAAAGACCCATTTGCACTATGGCAATTTTTGCCTTACCCTTTGAGGATGAGCATCCTCCAAACCAGCGGCATCAACCACCTGTATTTTGATTGCGGAACGTGATGTAGCCGATGTATTAAAAGAAACATAGGGTGGGTGCTTGCACCCACCATTCCGTTATCCATGCCCCTTTCCCGCAAAAGTGAATGCGCGCCACGCCACACTCTGCTAGACCACCCCCGAACATTCAAAGGCCAGCGATTTGCGCACTCATATTTTCATTGTTGACGGCACGCTAAGCCGTATTGCCCCGGGTGAGGAAACCAATGCGGGGCTGTTTTATAAATTGCTGGCAAAAATGCCTGCCAGCCGCGATATGACCTTGGGGTATGATCCCGGGGTGCAAGGCAAGGGGTTTTTGAAATGGGTCGCGGTGGCTTCCGGCCTCGGGATCAATAATTCCATTGCGTCGGGATATAAAACCCTTAGCCAGCGCTATCGCCCCGGCGATAAAATTTTTCTGCTGGGGTTCTCACGCGGGGCTTATGCGGTGCGTTCCATCGCGGGGATGATCGCAGAAATGGGGCTGCTTCGGCATGATGTGGTGACCTCTAGCCGGGTTAATCGCGCATTGCGATTTTACCAAGAAGATACATTATCCTCTCAGGGCCTTGATTTCAAAAGCAAATACGGGCACCGCCAGCCGGTTCGCATTGAAATGATCGGGGTGTGGGATACGGTTAAAATGCTGGGCCTGCCTTATCCGCTGATCAATCGCTTGGCGCCAATGGCCACGGAATTTCATGACCATAACCTTTCCTCCAACATCAAGAACGCCTTTCAGGCATTGGCTTGTGATGAAAACCGTTTCGCGTTCAAGGCCGTGCCATGGGGGTGCCGCCCTGATTGGAATGGCCGTCTTGAACAGGCATGGTTCCCGGGTGCCCATAGCGACATTGGCGGCCATAACCTGAAAATGCCAAAGGCCCGTCCCCTGTCAAATATCCCGCTGGTCTGGATGCTGGAACGGGCCGAGGAATGTGGTTTAGCCTTACCTTTGAACTGGCGCGAAAAGTTCCCGTGTGATGCCAGCGCCCCCGCACAGGGCTGTTATTCCGGCCTTAGCCGGTATTTCATGCGCCGCGAACCACGGCAATTCGGGCCATCCAAAACCGATTATCTCCACCCCAGCGTTAATGAGCGCAGATTTCAGGTTTTGGATTATGAGCCAAGGGTTCGCGGCATTCCTAAAACAGAACTGCCTATGCAAAAAGTTGTTGAAACAACCGGGCAAAGCCGAGATCAGGGTAATCACCGCGCATAATTTTGATGGACATTCCTTGCCGGATGATTTGCAATGTTTTTACCAATGGCAAAAGGATACGGGTATGGGAAAAACATGGCTTTCAATGACAGCAGCTGATCTGGGGCGGGGTATTGCCGCCGCGCAGATTGATCCGGTTGATCTGGTTGAGATCTTTTTTAATGCCATAGATGCCCATGAACATACCAAAAAAATCTATGCCCGAACCACAAAAACCCGCGCTCGGGGTGAGGCCTTGGCTGCCAGTGAACGCGCCAGACAAGGCACACGGCGCGGGCCGCTGGACGGGGTGCCGATCAGTTGGAAAGACCTGTATGATTCCGCGGGAACGGTTACCGAGGCCGGCTCGGCCCTGCTGAAAGGCCGCATACCTGATAGCGATGCAAGGGTTCTGGCCAATGCCACCCGCGCCGGTCTGGTCTGCCTTGGCAAAACCCACATGACCGAGCTGGCCTTTTCCGGCCTTGGGCTGAACCCTGTCACCCAAACCCCGCCAAATGTATATGACCCTGATCTTGCGCCGGGTGGGTCTTCGTCTGGCGCGGCAACATCTGTCGGGTTTGGCTTGGCTGCGGCGGGGATTGGCTCTGATACCGGCGGGTCGGTGCGTATTCCGGCGGTTTGGAATAATCTGGTCGGGCTGAAAACCACCTCGGGTTTGCTTTCGCTTTCGGGGGTTGTGCCGCTTTGCAGCAGGTTTGACACGGTCGGGCCGTTATGCCGATCTGTTGAGGATGCGGCGCTGCTTTTGGCTGCCATGCAAGGCGTTGCCGCGCCTGATCTTGGCAATGCTATGCTAAATGGCCGGCATTTCGCGGTGCTGGAAACCGTGGCCATGGAAGACTGCCGCGAAGCGCCTTTGGCAGATTTTGAAGCAGCGCTGGAAAAACTGGCAAGGGCAGGCGCCAAGATTACCCGCATCAAAATCCCCGCTGTGGCGCAGGCCATGCCGCTTTCGGCCTGTCTTTATACCGCGCAAGCCTATGCCCAATGGGGCAAGGCAATCGAGGCCGCGCCGGATAAAATGTATCCGCCCATCAAAGCCAGATTCGAGGCAGGACAGCAATTTTCAGCCGTGGAATATCTGCGCGGCTGGCAAGAACTGGATGCGTTGCGCAAAACATATCTTGCGGCGACCGCGGTGTTTGATGCAGTTTTAATTCCATCCTCGGCCATTTTGCCGCCCGATCGCGAACGCCTGTTGCAGGATGAGGATTATTTCATCAGCGAAAACCTGTTGGCATTGCGCAATACCAGAATAGGCAACCTGATGGGGCTTTGTGCCATTACCTTGCCAACCGGCACGGATGGTTGCGGCATCATGGCCATGGGCAACCCGTTTGAGGAAGCCAAATTATTACGAATGGCTGCTGCGATGGAGCGGTGCGTGGGGACCAGGCACCCTACATCTGACTGCTAGGCTATGAACCCTATGGACCTGCGCTGAATTTGGCGGTAAACTATCTGCAAACAGGGCGTTCAGACCCTTTGTAATGAGGCATATATGCAGAACCCCCAACGATTTTCGGCCTTGCCGGAATATGCGTTTCCGCGTTTGCGCAGCTTGCTTGCCCCTTTTCCGGCGGGGGGGGATGTGGTGGCGATGTCTATTGGTGAGCCCAAACATAGATTCCCTGATTTTGTGCCACAGATTATCGCTGAAAATGTTGACGGTTTTAATGTTTACCCCCCCAATAATGGCGCACCAGAGTTACGCACAGCCATCGCGCATTGGCTGGAATCCAGATTTAGCCTGAAAAAAATCGATGCAGACACGCAGGTTTTGCCGCTGAACGGCACCCGCGAAGGGTTGTTTAATGCCTGCCTTGCCTTATCCCCTGAACTCAAAAACAGCCAGAAACCGGCTGTTTTGCTGCCCAACCCGTTTTATCAATGTTATATGGTTGCAGCCCGCGCAGCGGGGGCTGATCCGGTCTATGTAAATGCTGAACAAAGCAATGGTTTCTTGCCGGATTTCCATGCTTTGCCGACCGAAACCCTTAACCGCACCACGGTTGTTTACATGTGTTCCCCCAGCAATCCGCAAGGGGCGGTGGCGTCATCCGAATATTGGCAAAACCTGCTGGCATTGGCGGAAAAGCATGATTTCAGGATATTTGCCGATGAATGTTATTCCGAAATTTACCGCGATGATCCCCCTGCGGGCATATTAACGGCAGTGCAACAAACGGGCATTGACCCAGAACGGGTTTTGGCGTTTCATTCGCTTTCCAAACGCTCCAACCTGCCCGGATTACGGTCCGGTTTTGTGGCGGGCGGGGCGGAAACAATTGCGCAATTGCTGCAATTGCGCAGCTATACCGGCGCGCCGTTGCCGTTGCCTCTGCAAAAAGCAGCAGCGGCTGCATGGGCCGATGAAACCCATGTAATTGAAAATCGTGCGCTTTATCAAAAAAAATTCTCGCTGGCCGACCGAATATTGGGTAATGTGCCAGAATACCGTTCACCGGAGGCCGGGTTTTTTTTGTGGCTAAAGACGGGTAATGGTGAAAAAGCCGCGCTGAACCTTTGGCAGAATAGCGGTGTTAAAGTGTTGCCGGGTGCGTATTTGACGCAGGACACGCCAAATGGCAATCCGGGTTTTGAGTATATCAGAGTAGCACTGGTTGCAGATTTTCCTGATTTGGAACGCGGGTTGACCGCGATCGGGGATTATCTGTTATCGGAACAGAACGGTTGAAAAGATGAGCATGGCAGTATTTTCAAAAAGCAAACCAAGGCGCAAGGCGCGTCGCAAGAAACCTGAAACCAAATCTCAGGCACTATTGCGAAAACGCGGTGGCGAGGCATTGGGCTTTGCGATGCTTGGTTTCGGGCTTATGCTTTTTCTGGCATTATTGACCCATACGGAAAGCGACCCGTCGTTTTTTGTGAAAACCGAGGCTGATACAGCAAACCTGCTGGGCCGGTTGGGATCTTATTCATCGGATGCACTGCACCGGATACTGGGCTGGGCATTCTGGGGATTACCGGTTTTTCTTGCGGTCTGGGGGGTGCGGTTCATGCTGCACCAAGGCGCGGAACGTGCAGTGTTACGCATGGTTTTTGCACCAATCGCCATTTTTGTATCCGCAACCTTTCTGGCGGCCCATGCTCCGCTTGACAGCTGGGGGTTTGCTTATGGGTTGGGCGGTATTTTTGGCGATAGCGCCCTGCAATTTCTATTGGGGTTCATGCCTTTTACGCTTGGGGCCGATCTGAAAATCATGACCGCGATTCTGGCGGTTGTTTTTGTGCTGATCAGCCTGTTTGCACTGGGGGTTTCCAGGCCCGAAAGAAAAATTGCCGGTCATTATTTTTTGGCCGGTCTGGTTAGCATTTACGCGCTGTCAGCCGATATTTTCCGTTGGCTGGGCAGTGTCGGGTTTAGATCTGCCAGATCTGGGATGGTTGCGGCGGGCAGCAGCCTTAGTGCCGCTGGCAAATCCGGCCTTTCAGCAGCCAAAATCGCCAGCGAAAAACGCCGCGAACAAAAGCTGGCGGAAAAAGCTGAAAAATCAACAAACGAGGGGCGTTTCTCCGATCGTTTAAACAGTTTGCGAAAAGAAATCACTTCCCCGAAACCGGATACTTCTGATCCTCTGATGGCAAGAATTGCCAATAGCTCTAACAGCGAAGTCATTGATGACACACCAGAACCCGGCCCGCCCGAATATCCGGTTCTGGGCGGGGTCAGTCGCAAAAACGAGTCAAAAGAACAAAGCATTGCCCCCAAACCCGCGGAACCAATGGTGAAATACCCCAGCACCAAACCCGCCGCAAAAAGCAGCCGTGCCAAAGCCGAAGAACAGCCAACCCTTGGTCTGGAACCCGGCGGCGATGGTTATGAAATGCCACCGCTTTCCTTGCTGGAAAGCCCCACAAAAATTATCCGCCACCATCTCTCCGAGGATGCCCTGAACGCCAATGCCCGTATGTTGGAAACCGTGCTGGACGATTACGGCGTTAAGGGCGAAATCATCGGTGTGCGCCCCGGCCCTGTGGTTACCATGTATGAACTGGAACCGGCGCCTGGCCTAAAAGCCAGCCGCGTGATTGGCTTGGCTGATGATATTGCGCGGTCAATGTCGGCCCTGTCGGCACGGGTTTCGACCATTCCGGGCCGCACGGTGATTGGCATAGAGCTGCCAAATGAAAACCGTGAAACTGTATTGTTGCGCGAAATATTCTCGGCCCGTGCATTTGGTGATAGCAACCATCAATTGCCCCTCGCGCTTGGTAAAGATATCGGTGGTGAACCCGTGGTGGTGAACCTTGCGCGCATGCCGCATTTGCTGATTGCCGGCACCACCGGTTCGGGTAAATCCGTGGCCATCAACACCATGATTCTGTCGCTGGTTTATGCCCTGCCCCCCGAGGATTGCCGCCTGATCATGATTGACCCCAAAATGCTGGAACTGTCGGTTTATGACGGCATTCCGCATCTGTTATCCCCCGTGGTAACCGACCCCAAAAAAGCCGTTGTTGCCCTGAAATGGGCGGTGGCGGAAATGGAGGAACGCTATCGCAAGATGTCAAAACTGAACGTGCGCAATATCGACGGGTTTAATGGCCGCGTGGCCGAAGCCATCGCAAAAGGCGAAGCATTCACCCGCACCGTGCAAACCGGATTTGACGATGAAACCGGCGATCCGGTGTTTGAAACCCAAGAATACACGCTGGAAAAACTGCCCTATATTGTCATCATCGTTGATGAAATGGCCGACCTGATGATGGTGGCGGGAAAAGAAATAGAGGCCTGCATCCAGCGGCTTGCGCAAATGGCGCGCGCAGCGGGCATTCATCTGGTGATGGCCACACAGCGGCCATCTGTGGATGTGATTACCGGCACCATCAAGGCCAATTTTCCGACCCGCATTTCGTTTCAGGTAACCAGCAAAATCGACAGCCGCACGGTGCTGGGTGAAATGGGCGCCGAACAATTGCTGGGCAAGGGCGATATGCTGTTCATGGCCGGTGGTGGGCGCATAACCCGCGTGCACGGGCCGTTTGTTTCCGATCAGGAAGTCGAGGAAATTGTCAATTTCCTCAAATCCCAAGGTGAACCCGAATATGTTTCATCGGTTGTCGAGGGCGGCGGATCAGAGGCCGACGCACAGCTTGACCTGAAATTGGGGCTGGGCAACGGCACCGATGAAAACACCTTGCTTGATACGGCCATCGCGATTGTTGCCAATGACCGGAAATGTTCAATTTCCTATATCCAGCGCAAGCTTTCGATCGGCTATAACAAAGCCGCAAAGCTGGTCGAGGAAATGGAAGACATGGGCATAGTTTCGCCTGCAAACCACGTTGGCCGTCGCGAGGTTCTTGTGCCCGAAGGGCCGCAATAATACCTTATGCTGTGTCGCGAAATTGTGAGCATGGTTTATGTGACAAGCAAAGGTGAAACCGATAGGGTAAAACAATGAACCGAAGAAAATTTATTGGCGCTGCCGCCTGTCTTGCATTAATTCCCGCAACCGGGGTTTTTGCCCAGAACCCGATAATTGACGGGTTGAACAGCTATCTTTCAGGGCTGACAACCGCACAGGCGCGGTTTCGGCAGGAAAATGCAGATGGCACCGTCATTGACGGCATGTTCTATCTGAAAAAACCCGGGCAAATGCGGTTTGAATATGATGCACCATCCTATTCGCTGGTAATCGCCAGTGGCCGCACCATTGCTATTTTTGACGCCAAATCCAATACGGGACCGCAGCGGTATCCGCAAAACCGAACGCCTTTGTCGTTATTGTCCATGGCCAATATAGACGTCACAAATTCCAGATTTGTGCGCCGCATCGAGCAACAGGACGGACGCAGTTTTGTCACTTTGTTTGACCCCGAAAAGCCGCAAAACGGGTCGATGATCATGATCTTCGACAATGATCCGATGGCCCTGCGAGAATGGATCGTTCAGGATCGTTCCGGTCTTGAAACCCGCGTTTATCTGGAAGAATTGCAAACCGGTATCGAGTTACAAAACCGGTTGTTTAACATCGGCTATAACCAGCTTCAGTTTGAACGCGAACACGGCGACAATTAAGGCTGCTGGGAAAAACTGGTAGTGCGGGACTAATAGATCCTGACCCTAGGCAAATGTCAAAATATCCAGCACACCGGCCCGCCCCGCTGCATTAATTTCAGCCGTGCTCATCAGGCAAAATGCAGTTGATAACCCGTCTGCCAGCGCGGCACTGGTTGCGGTGACACTAACCTGCGCCCATTGCGCGCCGGGCTGACCGGTGCGGGGGTCAAGAATATGACCGATGGCGCCTTTTGCATCAAACGTAGTACCAAGCGGGGCCGAAGTTGCAATCGCGGCGTTGCTAAGCGGCAGTTCCGGGCCATTAATAATATTCACCGGCCAGGCCAGCCCGTTGGGTGCAGTGCCCAGCGCCATGATTTCGCCGGTATTGACCAGCACATTTTGCACACCCTGTGCGCGGAATAATGCGGCGATTTTATCGGCAATAAACCCTTGGGCAATACCGTTTAGCGTCAGCGCCATATCCGGCTTGGCAAAGCTGACTTGGGAGGGGGAAAATCGCAGGTGCTGCCAACCGGTTTGAATTTTGGCAATCTGGCCAGCGCCGGGGGTTATGCCTGCGGCAAAACTGCGCGCATATAACGCCCAAAGCGGTTGGATGCTTGGGTCAAACGCCCCGGCCGTGCGGGCATTCAATACCGCGCAAATCGAAAGAAGTTCCAGCATTTCCGGCGCAGGGTTGGCCAGAATCCCCGTTTGGTTCAACCGGGTAAGCTGGCTGTCGCGATGCAGGCTGAACAGGGATTCAAGGCGTGAAATTTCTGCCACGGCGCGGGCAATCAACAGATCGGCATCTGGATGGTCAAGAATAATCCGGGCTTCGGCCCCCAGCGCAATACCACGCCAGTTCACAGCCGCACCGGCCAGGCCGGGCAACATTGCCGCCCCCGCAAGGATGGTTAAAAAACGCCGTCGGGTTGTCATGGCCGGACCTCCGGGTTCCGGGGGGTGATCTCGACAGGGGAAAGCACGGTTTCGGCCGGTATTTCATCCAGCGTCAGAATGGCTCCGCCGCGTTTCCCCGCAAATTCTTGCGCCTGTTCGCGGCTGGCAAAAGGCACCAGTTCGGGCGCACCCATTCCCCCCACCGCATCGGACCCCACCACATAAAATGCGTCCTTGGCGTTGATCCAGTTATCAGGGCCGGGTTCGTCATAACTGGGCGCCACGCCCATATCATTGACATATAACACCAGAACCTCGCCTTCTTGTTCAGGGGATTTCAGATAGGCCAGCCCGTCACGCACTTGTGAAAACCACAGCGGAGCCGGCATCCCATCCAGAAACAACTGCCCCTTGGGGCCGGGATGCTCCAGAATAATCATCTGGCAATAATATCCGGCAGCCTCGTCATTCAGGGTTTGCGGGGCGGGCAAGGTGCTGTTTGTGTCTTTGCCACAAGCCGCCAGCAGGGCCAGTATCAATAGGGGCCATTTTTTCATGGTTCAATCCTCCGGAATGCGGCCCATGCGAGGCCAAGCGCCAGCAACGGCCAAAGTAAAAGCGAAGCCATCTGCACGCCAAACCCCGAGGCGCCGCCAGCACCGCCAAGCCCGCTGGCAAGGGTGGAAACCGTATCAACCGGCATGTTGATCAGCCGGAAAGCATCCGCCGGATTGGCAACCAGCAACCATGGAAACACGGTTTTGGTAAAGACACCGCCACCATCGGCAACCAGCGCCGCCAACAAACCAAGGTCATATAGCACCACACAGATCAGCCAGATAATAATCGCAATACCCGAGGCCACGCCGGTTTGTCTGGCCAGCGCCGAGATTATATAGCCAATGCCAAGAAAAGCCGCGCCCAGCGCCAATGAGGTGCCAAAAAGCTTAAACAGCGGCAAATAGTTCAGGTCGGCGCTGCCATATTTCCAGATGGTCAGCCCCGCGCTTAACGCCAGCCCCACCGCCACCGCAAACCCCAGCACCAGCAGATGCGCAAAAAATTTGCCCAGCAGTATTTCGCCGCGCGATACCGGATAGGTGAGGCTAAGCGCCAAGGTGCCGCGATCGACCTCTCCGGTGATGGTATCAAATGACAGCAACAGCCCGATCAACGGAATAAGATAAACCGATAAGGTGGTGATAGAAGTGATGGCAATGAGCAATGGGTCCACCCCCAATGTGCCGCTGGGTGCCCCGCCCGCCAAGGTCAGAACCGATGAAAACAACCCCATCAGAACAAGCGATGTGGCCACCCACATATTGCGCCTTGCGATCAGCAATTCCAGCCTTGCGATGGTTAGTGTAGACATTATTTTTTCTCCGGATCGGGGGCGCTGTAATACCGGTAAAGCGCTTCAAGGCTGGCCGGGGTTACGTCAATATCCTTGACCAGACCCCCAAGGCCGGTGATCTGCCCCAGCAGGGAGACTTTTTCCTCCTGCTGCACCTCTAGCGAGATCGACGCGCCATTTACCCGTGTGCCCCCCAATTGTGCGGCCACCTGTTGCGCGGTTTCATCCGTGGTTCTGATCTCTACTTTGATCGGTAGACGGGCGGTTTTGCGCAGGGCGCTTAAGCTGTCATTGGCCAATAGCCGGCCCTTGGACATAATGGCGATACGGTCGGTGCGGGTTTCCAGCTCGGTTAATGCATGGGAGGAAAGCAGCACGGCTGTGCCAGCTTTGGCCAGATCATCGACAATATCATAAAATTCGTGTCGCGAAATCGGGTCCAGCCCCGAGGTTGGTTCATCCAGCAAAGCAAGCCGTGGCTGGCCAAGCAAAGCCTGCGCCAGCCCGATACGCTGGCGCATGCCTTTGGAATAGGTGCGGATCTTGCGATTCATCGCATCGGTCAGGCCCACCCGCTCCAGCAATTCATCAGCCGTGCCGGTCTTTACAGATTTGAGACGGGCAAAATGGTGCAATTGTTCCCGGGCGGTCAATGTTCCGTTAAAAGCCACGCTTTCGGGCAAAAACCCGATGGCGGCACGGGCTTTGCGTGATCCGGGGGCCATACCAAGCACTGTTATCTGGCCGGATGTCAGCGGCGTTAGCCCCAGAACCATCCGCATCAGGGTGGTTTTTCCGGCACCGTTATGCCCCAGCAGCGCCACCCGTTCGCCTGCGTCAAGCTTCAGGCTTACATCACATACCGTGTGCAAATCACCATAGGATTTGGAAACATTATCAATGCCAAGAACGGTCATCTCTTCTCCTCCCATATCGGGATTTCAGGGAAATCGGGCCGGAGCAGGGGTATGCTATCAACCACCCCGCCGGGCAAAAGCGCCGGAAAGGCGGATTGTGACCAGCGGATCAGCTGCACCGCAGGGGAGCCAAGCAGCGATTTTGCAGCGGGTTGGCTCCATAATACCTGGTCCATGATGTCATTGGGGCGGTAAGCTGTATCGGCAATTCCGTCATTGTTCAGGTCATAGGCCGCGTGGTCGGACCAGTAATTGCCCACACCGTCCATGCTCCATTCCACCCAGCGTGAACCAACATATTTGACCTGGGTGCGATTGCCGATAAAAGCATTGCCGGAAAAGCTGTTGCGTTCGGAACCGGCGGTGAAATGAATGCCGATCCGGCAGCCCTCAAATACATTTCCATCAAATATATTACGATGGGCATTGTAGATAAACACACATTTATCCCCTACCCGCTGGATGGTGTTGTTTACCACCTCGCTTTTGTTGGTGTAATTCATCATGATACCGTGGTCACGGTCATTCAGCGAAAGATTGCCCTCGATCCGCACGCGGTTGGAGTTCATGATCGCATAGCCAAGATGGTTGCCAATGGAAATATTACCCGAAACCACCGAATTGTCGGCATACATATAATGCACTGCAAAACGCAGATCGCGAAAGCGGTTGCCGATAAATTCGTTATCGCGCGAAGTATTCACAAACAGCCCGTCGCGGCCATAGCGCACATCATTGCCCACCACCCGCGTGCCCGGTGCGTTCCAGATATAGATGCCGTTGCCACGGTCATTCATGCGGTGGTCCTGGCGGCCTTCAATATAATTACGGGCAATCAGCGCGTTGTTTGCACCATGCACATCAATGCCCACAAGATTGCCCAGCACACGGTTACCTTCAACCACCGCGCCATGGGCAGTTTTGCTTAATGTAATCCCTGCATCCAGACCATTACCACCCGAACCCGAGCCGATCACGGTAAGGTCCCGCAGGGTGACACTTTCAGCGGTAACCATAATGACCGAACCTGTGCCTTGCCCATCAATGGTGGCGCCATTGCCAATAATGGTCAGCGGCACCGAAATTTCTATTGCGCCGATATAAAGCGCATTTTCGCTCAGGCGGAGGGTATCCCCCGCCTGAGCATTTTCAATTGCCACAACCAGCGCGCCTGCCTGCCGTGGCACGGCCACCACTTGTGCCCCGACCAAAGCCGGAAACAGCAAGAAAAGCAAAGCAAGCGCGCGGATCATGTCAGGTTCCTATGCCGGTTCTACCAGCATCCGGCCGCGCATCTCCATATGGAGCGCGTGGCAGAACCACTGACAATAGAACCAATGCACACCCGGGCGATCAGCGGTGAACGTGGCCGAAGCGGTTGCCCTTGGTCCCACCTCGAAAGCAACCCCGTGATTGCCAAGGGTAAAGCCGTGGGTCAGGTCATCCACATCATCAATATTGGAGATGTAAATGGTAACCTCGTCGCCCTGTTTTACGGTGAATTCCTCCATCGAAAATGTCGGAGCAGCAGACCACATATAGACCCGCACCTTGTTGCCTTCGCGGATCACCATGCTGTCATCGCCCAGCACCACGTTATCTTCGGCGGCTTGTGCGGTTGCCTCGGACCAGAACGGGTCATCGACAGGCCACACATTCAGCGGGTTGACGATATCGCGGCGCACAATGATGCCGTCATGGGGTTCGGCAAAGGTCGGGCCGTCATGCACCACTTCCATCGCACCATCCTGAATGTTCAGCAACTGGTCATTCTCCGGCTTTAATGGTCCCACATTCAGGAACCGGTCTTTGGAGAACTTGTTCAAGGATACCAGCCATTTGCCATCGGCCTCTTTGGTTTCGCCCATTGAAGTGCTGTTATGGCCGGGCTGATACATCACATCGGTTTTCTGGATGATCGGGTCCACGTCCTCGCCGTTATAAAGACGAATGGCTTTGTCGATATCCCAATGCACCATCTGGCTGTCAAGGAACAGGGTGGTATAGGCCTCGCCCACGCCATTAAACGCGGTATGCAGCGGCCCAAGGCCCAGTTCGGGTTCGCCAACCACGGCCGAACGCGGTTCGGCCCCGTCAAACACGGCCTGGATTTTATCCCATTCAATGATCGAAACCGTTGGCGACAGCTTGCCGTTGATCATTACGTATTTGCCGTCCGGTGCCGAGTTGACCCCGTGCGGAGAATTGGGAATCGGGATATAAACGGTCAGGTCGGAACCTTTGCGGCCATCCAGAACCTTAACGCCGTTATAAACCTCGTATTGACCGGCTGCCACGGCCGCCTCGATACGTTCAATATGGAACACAACCACATGGTCCATCTCGTTTTCCATCATCCCGACAAGGTTTGTTGCCCCTTCGGAATTATAGGAAGACGACATCGCGTATCTGCCTTGATAATCGCAATCAACATTGTCCAGATTGCCCGACACCATGATTTGCCAGGAAATTTCCATGCTATCGCCATCAATCGCGGTAAAGATCGAAACATAGTTTTCCACGTCATCCATATTGGTGCCATCGTTAATCAGCGGCACGCGGTGCTCACCATTGGCAAATACATACCCTGTGCGCGGGAATTTTTGCGGGCGCAAGCCGTGGATATCCGAGGCGTTGGGAATTTCGATCACCTTGTCCGGTTTCATCACATCGCAGCGAATGCGCGCTACGCGGCTGTTGGCCTTGTCATTCATAAACAGATAGCGGCCATCATAGGTGCCATCGGTAAAAGACATATGCGGGTGGTGCAAATCGCCGTTTTCGTAATCGCGCTTGCCGCGCTTGGCCAGAAATTCCTTGGTTTCCGGCATCAGCCCGTCAGTCAGGATTTTAAGCGATTCATTGGTATCACCCCAGCCGGTGGCGCTATCACGGTTAAACACCGGAATCCGCATCAATTCACGCATCGAGGGCACGCCCATGATCCGCACTTCGCCCGCCTGACCCGAGGACCAGAAACCATAATATTCATCCAGTTCACCCGGGCCAACACTGCCCTCGGCAGCTGCCGCCCATGCAGGCGAGGCCGACATGGTGGCACCGGCAGCAGCCAGCGCCCCCACCGCCCCGATTGCCGCAGGGCCTGCCAAAACATCGCGTCGTGTCAGCCCCTCTTTAATTACGATTTTGGTTGGTTTATCATTAGCCATTAGCCTTCTCCTTGGTTTGAACGTTGGGGTGATTGGTTAATCGGTCCAGAGCACTGTCCGAAGTGCTCTGGGCCATCTTGGCCCGTCGTTTGTCTTTTCTGATAACAACGGGGCATTTCGTATGATCCTGATACAAAACCTGACAATGCAGGCAGGACAGGCATTCATTTGGATTAATCTCGCCGGTCGGGTGGATTGCCTGCACAAAACACTCATTCGAACAGGTCTGGCAGGGCGCGCCGCATTCTTTATAGCGCCGCAACCAATCAAACATCCGCAGCCGCCCGGGAATCGCCAGTGCCGCGCCTAACGGGCACAGATAGCGGCAATAAAACCGCTCGATAAACAGGCCAATGCCCAGCAATACCGTGGCAAACAGCACAAACGGCCATTCACGGGCGAATTTCAGGATGATTGTGGTTTTGAACGGTTCGACCTCGGCATAGGTTTCGGCCAACGTCATCGACACCAGCGACACCCCGAATAACGTAAGAAAGATCATATATTTCAATGGCCAGAGACGTTCGTGCAGCCCCCATGGCAGGGTCCATTGCGGCACCTTGAAAAACCGTGCAATCTGGTTGGTGATTTCTTGCAACGCGCCAAACGGGCATAGCCAGCCACAATAACCGCCACGGCCCCAGAACAACAGGGTGACCGCAACCGAAACCCATAAGATAAACACCAGCGGGTCCAGCAAAAAGGCGTCCCAGCCAAAGCCTTCGCGCAGCGATACCCCCAGCGCCATCAGGTTAACCACCGATAACTGGGCATTTTGTGAAAACCCCAGAAACCCCAGCGTCATTACCAGAAACCCCATGCGGAACCAATAAAAGCCGCGGGCGTGGCGGGTGGCCTGGAACTGAAAGAAAAACACGCCCGTAAGCACGGTCAGCATCCCGATCAGCAAACCTATTTCAACCTTTTTACCCTGCCAGATACGTTTCCATAACAGGGTGCGGGCGTCTTGATCGGATTGCAGCTCTGCGTCCAGCGGCGCTTGGGGGCTGGCCAGTGCTGTCAGGTAACGCGGCGGCAGGGCATATCCCAGATCATAGGTCAAAAATGTCTTTTCGATCGGGCCAACCGGACGCTGCACCAAAAGCTGGATACGAAATGGCCGGGTCGGGTCAAATTCTGAATCCGCCGGAATTTTGAAAATATCCATCTCGGTAAAGCTTGGCGCGCCTTCTGCTGCCACCACCCGCAACCGTTTATGGCCACGATCCCGGAACCGCACGGAAATATCGCCTTGCACCAGCTGGATACGGTCAAATATCCCGCCGCGCACATAACCCGAACCCTTAAACGAATAAATCCCGCGCCCCATCAGTAAAATGGCATTGTCGCCCGCATCCATCCATTCGGTCAGATTATTGTATTCATTTTCTCCCAGCAGACTAAGGCCAATTCCCGGCGCGGAAACCAGCGCAAGGTTAAGATCGATATATGTGCTTTCCGGCGGGCCATCCTCGGCATGTTTTAACACGCGCGGATCCCCGGTGGCGGCAAAAGCAGTGTTTATCTGGCCAATATCCAGCGTCAACCGCCGCACAGACCCGTCGCCAACCAGCGTTTGCCAGTCAAAAACGGCCGTTTCTTCCATGTTCAGAACATGGGTGGGGCCTGCCAATGCGGCACTGTTATCCAGCCCGCCAAGGCCAAGGGCGCGGGCCACCTTGATGCTTGAACGCACAATCGAATCATCGATAATCATAACCGTGACGGTGGCGCCCGATATAATATCAACATCGTGCCCCACGCCTTCGGCAGCAGCCTCGGCAATAATATCAAGACCGACATAGCCTTGGGTCATTGTGCGGATTTTGCTTTCGGGAATGCCGATCAGAACAATCGGTTCGTGATGTTCCACCAGTTCGGCCCGCAGCAACAAACCATCCGGATCCATTGCCACCATCATATGGATCGGTTTGCCGGAATAACCCGTTGTGCTGACAAAATCAGAAGTAATATAGGCATAGCCCAGCAATTCCGAGCCATTCAGCACCGGCACAACCGGAATATCGTCCTGCATCGCGCCATAAGCGGTGGCACCATCCACCAGATCACTGGCCGGAAGCTGTGCGATAAAGCGGGTCAGTTGCGGCGTGCCTTCTGCGCGGGCAAGGCCGGCAGCCATAAACAGCGCAAAAACAAAGGTCAAAGTTACGCCAAAGCGTGTTATCAAGGCCATAACACCCCCCGTAAAACAGGGCCGGATATGGCCGGCTCTTTGGAAGCCAAAGAGATATTATCAAGCATAGTTATTATATCGTTTCCTAAAGGCGGGCCGCGACTGGCTGCCCAGTATTGCTCGGCGCCGGTTACAAAAACCGCAGTGCCAGAACCAAGTTGAAAAGAGGTTAATCCGGATACAGGAGCATAGTTGCCAGAATCAGAATGGCCGGTATTGCTGGCGACAAGCTGAATGTTGCAAAGATCACAATGGGTGCAATTATCTGACGGCATTTCGCTTTCCAGCTGCACCATTGTGGTGCCTATCCCGTCACAAATTTCGATCCAGAAACCGCCCTGATCCTGAGAAGCCCCGACCGATATTGTTTGTCCGAACAACATCATAACCAAAGCCAGCAGGCCAAACAGCCGCTGCACCCCCAAAAGGCGGCGCGGTGGATTTAATTTAGGGGGGTGGTTCATTAAAACCGACTCGCTAAGACTGAATTCGCCATACCATAATATGTCAGACCCGACCCCGAATTGATCTTTGTCAAATGATCGCCAAAAAATTTTCAGGAATTGTCAGGTACTGGCAATACAGATTTTTACGCCGTGCTGCTTACAAATATTCTGTAATTTTTCCGACGGCAGTTTATCGGTGAAAATACTGTCGATCTGCGAAATATGGCCAATGCGGATCGGTGCCGACCGTTCCATCTTGCTGCTATCCGCCACCAGAAAAACCCGCCTTGCATTGGCGATAATGGCCTGGGCAACCCTGACCTCGCGATAATCAAAATCCAGCAAGGCGCCGTCTTCGTCAATGGCGGATACGCCTATAATGGCAATATCGGCTTTGAATTGCTGCACCGTATCAACCGTGCTTTCGCCCACCAGCCCGCCATCGGACCGCCGCAACATGCCGCCGGTGACAACAACGTCACAATGGCGGTTATCGGCTAGAATATTGGCGACATTCAGATTATTGGTAATCACCATAATATCACGGTGGTTAATAAGCGCACGGGCCACGGCCTCGGTGGTGGTGCCGATATTGATAAACATCGATGCATCATCGGGCACCCCGGCAGCGCAAAGCACCCCGATGGATTCTTTGGTATCCGCCGCAATATTGCGGCGTGCCTCATAGGCCATGTTGGCCACACCGGATTCCAGCACCGCACCGCCATGCACGCGGGTCAAATGGCCCTGATCGCACAGATCATTCAGGTCTCGACGGATGGTTTGAGGCGTAACCCGGAGCAATTCGGACAAATCGTCCACCAGAACCCGACCAGATTTTCGCGCTGTATCAATAATTTGTTGATGACGAAATGAAAGTGACACAATGGGACCTTAAGGGTTCTGAATGCTTTTGAATATCGCTTTGTATCCCCATGCGTCAAGCCGGCAAAAAAAATGGGCGCCAGGATACGAAAATATAAACGAACATTACGAATGAAAACTTGACTAATTACGAAAATATCGCAATCCTTCCGGCTTAATTCGAATTTTCGCAAAAATTCGCAAAAGCAAACACAAAAGACAATAACCCGAACCAAACTCAGGAGAGAACCTAATGAAACTTACCAAATATGTATTGGGTGCTGTAACAGCCGCTGCATTTGCAGGTGGCGCGGCAGCCCAGACCGAAATTTCTTGGTGGCATGCCATGGGTGGTGCCAATGGCGAACGCATTGACCGCATCGCGGCGGGGTTTAATGAATCCCAGTCAGAATATGTTGTCACACCTTCTTTCAAAGGCAATTATACCGAAACCATGACCGCTGCTGTTGCCGCGTTTCGTGCGGGCGAACAGCCCCATATCGTGCAGGTATTCGAGGTTGGCACCGCCACCATGATGGCTGCCGAAGGTGCGGTTTATCCGATTTCCGAATTGATGGCTGATTCCGGCACATCGTTTGATCAGTCGGTTTATCTACCTGCGGTTGTATCCTATTATCAAACCCCCGAGGGTGATTTGCTGTCGATGCCGTTCAATTCCTCGACCCCTGTGCTTTGGTATAACAAAGACGCATTTGCAGCGGCCGGCATTGAATCCCCCCCCACCACATGGGACGAAGTAAACGACGCGGCCCAAAAATTGCTCGATAGCGGTATGACCTGCGGGTATTCGTTCGGGTGGCAGTCCTGGGTGATGATTGAAAATTACGGCGCTTGGCACAACCTGCCCATGGGCACACAGGAAAACGGGTTTGCCGGGCTTGATACCCGCTTTACCTTTAACAACGATGCGGTGGTTAATCGTCTGCAATCCATTGCCGACAGCCAGGAATCCGGCATTTTCAAATATGGTGGCCGTCGTGGCGACAGCCTGTCGCTGTTTACCTCGGGTGAATGTGGCATGTGGATGAATTCATCCGCCTATTACGGTTCCATGGTGTCGCAAGCCGAATTCGAATTTGGCCAGACCATGCTGCCGCTGGATACAGATGTGGCATCAGCCCCGCAAAACTCCATCATTGGTGGCGCAACCCTTTGGGTGCTGCGCGGCAAAGACGAGGCCAGCTATCCCGGTGTTGCCGAATTCATGAACTATATGTCCTCGCCCGAGGTGCAGGCATGGTGGCATCAGGAAACCGGATATGTGCCAATCACCACAGCAGCAGGCGTATTGTCGGCCGAGCAAGGGTTTTATGATGAAAACCCCGGCACCGATACCGCAATTGTGCAGCTGAGCCTGAACACTCCGACGGTAAATTCCCGTGGGCTGCGGTTTGGTAACTTTGTGCAAATCCGCGATATCATCAACGAAGAAATGGAAGCGCTCTGGGCTGGCAATGTAACCGCCCGCGAAGCCATGGACACGGCTGTTGCACGCGGAAACGAATTGCTGGAAAAGTTTGAAAAAGCGAATAAATAACTAGGTTCGCAAACCTTTGGCCCGGGTGTCTCCCGCCCGGGCCAAAGCCTTGATACTTACGGAATTCCCCTATGCTTAAACGTGTTCATTTTGGCCCTTCATTGCTGCCATTTTTGCTGGTTGCCCCGCAAATTGCCGTAACACTTGTGTTTTTTATGTGGCCCGCCGGACAGGCGCTTTACCAGTCGCTTCTGGTTGAAGACATGTTTGGCCTCAGCACCGAATTTGTATGGTTTGAAAATTTCAAAGACCTGTTTTCCGACAGCTATTATCTGGGCGCATTCAAACGCACGGCGCTGTTTTCTTTTGCTGTGGCTACAATGGCCATGGGCATCGCGCTGGTGCTGGCCGCCATGGTAGACCGCATTATTCGCGGCGTTTATGTCTATCGCACCTTGCTGATCTGGCCCTATGCGGTGGCGCCTGTGGTGGCGGGTGCGCTTTGGGTGTTTATGTTTGACCCGACGCTGGGCATTTTTGCCTATGCATTAAACACCATCGGTTATGACTGGAACCACAAGCTGAATGGCGGCGAGGCCATGACATTGGTAGTGCTGGCCGCCACATGGAAACAGATCGCCTATAACTTCCTGTTTTTTGTGGCTGCAATCCAGAGCATCCCCAAACCCCTGATCGAGGCCGCCGCAATTGACGGTGCCGGCCCGTTCAAACGGTTCTGGACCATTATTTTCCCGCTGATCACGCCAACCATGTTTTTCTTGTTGGTGGTTAATATTGTCTATGCGTTTTTTGACACGTTCGGCATTATCCACGCCATCACCCAGGGCGGGCCATATCGCGCCACCGAAATTCTGGTTTACAAGGTCTGGTATGATGGCGCGGTGGCGATTGACCTTGGATCATCGGCCGCGCAATCGGTTATATTGATGGCGATTGTGATCATTATGACCGTAGTGCAATTCAGATATATTGAACGAAAGGTTGAATACTGATGATTGAAAATCGGCCTTTTGTCACCATTCTTGCCCATACAGCACTTGTGCTCGGGGTTTTGCTGGTTGCTTTTCCAATCTGGATCACCTTTGTTGCCGCCACCCACGAGGCTGCGCGGATGACCCAGGTGCCGCTGCCGCTTTGGCCCGGTGACCAGTTTTTTGTCAATCTAAAACAGGTGATGCTGAAAGGTGTGGGCGGTGAAAATGCCACGCCGGTCTGGTTGATGATGGCCAATAGTCTGCTGATGGCAATGATGATTGCGGTTGGGAAGATCGCGATTTCGCTGCTATCGGCTTTTGCGATTGTCTATTTCCGGTTTCCGTTTCGCATGGGTTTTTTCTGGATGATCTTTATCACCCTGATGCTGCCTGTCGAAGTGCGGATTTTCCCGACCTTCAAAGTAGTCGCCGATCTGGGCATGTTGAATTCATATTGGGGCATGACCATCCCCTTGATCGCATCGGCCACGGCCACCTTTATGTTCCGGCAGGTTTTCCTGACCATCCCCGATGAAATGCTGGAAGCAGCACGGGTGGACGGTGCAGGCCCGATGCGGTTTTTCAAGGATATTCTAATTCCGCTATCGCGCACCAATATTGCGGCGCTGTTTGTGATTATGTTTATTTATGGCTGGAACCAGTATTTATGGCCATTATTGATTACCACCGAAACCGGATATTTTACCGTGGTAATGGGCATCAAACAAATGCTGGAAGCCGCCGAACAGGCCCCCGATTGGCACCTGATCATGATGACAGCCCTGCTGGCCATGCTGCCGCCCATTGTTGTGGTGTTGTCCATGCAGAAAATGTTTGTCAAAGGTCTGACAGAAACCGAGAAATAGGATATAATAATGGCTAAGATTACGCTCGAAAATGTGAAAAAATCCTATGGCAAGATCGATGTTATCCACGGCATCGACTGGGAAATCCGTGATGGTGAATTTGTGGTTATTGTCGGGCCTTCGGGCTGCGGTAAATCCACGCTTTTGCGCATGATTGCCGGATTGGAAAGCATTACTTCGGGCGATATTTCCATTGGCGACAGGGTGGTAAACAAGCTGGAACCGGCTGAACGCGACATTGCCATGGTGTTTCAGAATTACGCGCTTTATCCGCATATGTCAGTTTATAAAAATATGGCCTACGGGCTAAAGATCAAAAAAATCCCTGCCTATGAAATTGATCGCCGCGTGCGTGACACTGCCAAATTGCTGGAAATCGAGGAATATCTTGATCGTCAGCCGCGTGCGCTTTCGGGCGGTCAACGTCAAAGGGTGGCCATGGGGCGCGCCATTGTGCGCCAACCCAGTGTATTCTTGTTTGACGAACCACTGTCCAATCTGGATGCCAAATTGCGGGTGCAAATGCGCCTTGAAATCAAGCGCCTACAAGAAAACCTTGGAATAACATCGGTTTACGTTACCCATGATCAGGTTGAAGCCATGACATTGGGCGACCGTTTGGCGGTGCTGAATGCTGGCTATGTCGAACAGCTCGGCACTCCGATTGAAATTTATGAACGGCCTGAAACCGTTTTTGTGGCCGGTTTTATCGGGTCTCCGTCCATGAATTTGCTGGCCGCAACCATCAGCACCGACGGCACCATTGCCGAACTGGCAGGGGGCAGCAAAATTGCATTGTCGCAGGTTCAGCTGCCCGGGCAAAAGGTGACTTTTGGCATTCGCCCCGAACATATCAAAATTGGTAAAACCGAAACCTCGCTATCCTTCACGGTTGCGATTTCAGAACTGTTGGGCGCGGATACGCTGGTTTACGGATCCCTGACCGGCGGCACCCAGCTGGTGATCCGGCTGGAAGGTATTCGAAAATTATCCGAGGGCGAGCAACTGGATATTGATTTCCCGCATGATTTGCATCACCTGTTTGACGGCACATCGGGAAAACGGCTTTAACTTGCGTTCAAAGCCAGCCATAAAAACCCCAAGCCAAGGCACAGGCTAAGCGGCGCAAATGCCCGCCGGTCATAGGTTCGGAATGGCTCGCATGCCTTGGTAAGCGGGCCAATGGGCAAATAGGTCAGCACCCCGCGCCCGATAAAAATTACCGTTAACAAAACCGCAATTTTGCCCTGCAATACGGCTATCCACGGCAGATCGATCATGCCCGCCTCCCAAAGTGCGGCAATGCCCATTGCGGAAAAACAACCGGCCACAACAACCGTTAATGCGGTTGGCGGCATGGTATCCGGGTTTTGCACACCGGCAACCATGGCTGACAGCTCCTTGCCGCTGCGCGCCGGCCAGTAAACCCCGAAAGCCCATAGAATATGGATGGCGGCAATCATCTGTAACACTGTAAAAATAGCCCATGCGACCATGGCGCTCCCTCCATACGTTAGCGTATGTTTTGCAGTTTGCGCGGGGTTTGTCAATACGCTGGCATATGGCGTGTGGCGCTGAAGCGTCCGAGACGGGCCGGAACCGGTGCGGTTTGGCGATTGGGAGAAGAAGGGGATTGTGTCGGATTTTTGAGAGGCTGCGCCTTTATTCGATCCTGCAGCTATCCAAATATTCTTTATCAAAGTCGTCAACCATATAGCGATAAATGATCATTGTGTGACATTCGATGCGATATTTAAGAGCAATACCTCTAGCGCTCGCTACAATGATGCGCCTTTTTTCAATAAAAAAGGGGAAGAAGCTCCATTTGAATCCTAAAGAAACACTTTCGCTTATTATCATTGTAGTGGTGTCGGGTTCCCATGATGCGATTTCTTCCACCGGAAGGCCGAGCCTGCTTGCAACGTTAACATTTCTGATATCTTCTGGGTATTCCAATAGCAGAACCCAAATTTCGATATCTTTGAATTCTACTGACTGCTTCGTTGAAAATTGAGCTTCAGTTCCAGGGATATTTGCCAAAAATTTTGTATCATTTACATAAAAAGTTCCATCAAGCAAAACTGCATAATTGACGGGATTTATGCGCCGTTCAAGTTGCGCCAAAGCGGAAACCTTCATAGTGACAATTTCAAATACAAAAACTGCAAGAACAACCACCACATATAATTTTATCGCTCGAAAAACCCACTTTTAAAAAACGCGCATAATTGATCCTATATATTTCTAAGCGATTAGCCTTATAAGCATTCAACTTAATAAATGACGGGGGGCAATACGAAACCAACTATTTATTTCTTTGTTGTAAAAATACTCAAAAGCCAGCGCAGCGGCCCCCGATGTGCGCAGCACGAGGGCGTGGCCCAAGCGAAGCGCGGGAGTGCTCGCTTAACAATCACCAAATCCCCCTTGCAATCCCCCGCCCCCCGCTCTATATCCACCCTAACAACGGCAGTTGGCTTCCACCCCCAACCTCCACCGAACGTTTGAACGGGCCGTGTGCCCGTTTTTTTGTGCTTAAGGATACCATGTCTGACCTGATCGCCACTTCGGCCATTGATCGCCGGCTTGCCAATATTGTCACCCCGACCATTGAAGGTATGGGTTATGAACTGGTGCGTCTGCGCCTGATGACCGGCAAGCGCACCACCTTGCAAATCATGGCCGAGCGCCCCGAGGGCGGCATCGAGGTGGATGATTGCGCCAAAATATCCACGGCCATTTCTGCCGTGCTGGATGTCGAAGACCCGATCGGCGATGAATATGCGCTGGAGGTTTCCTCGCCCGGGATTGACCGGCCTTTGACTCGGCTCAAGGATTTTGACACATTTAATGGCTATCAGGCCAAATTACTGACCTCGGAACTGATTGATGGTCGCAAGCGGTTTTCCGGCGAATTGCGCGGGGTTGAGGGTAACGAGGTGTTAATCGAAATTCCCGAGGGCACCATCGGCCTGAATTTTGATTGGCTGGTTGAGGCCAAATTATTGTTGACCGATGATTTGATCAAAGAAATGCTAAAAGCGCGCAAAGATGCGGGCACCTTGAAAACACAAGATTTTGACGAGATTGAAACCTCGAACACCGAAGAGGATTAAAAAATGGCCATTACCAGTGCAAACCGTCTGGAATTGTTGCAGATCGCCGATGCGGTCGCGCGTGAAAAAATGATTGATCCCGGCCTTGTGATCGAGGCCATGGAAGAAAGCCTCGGCAAGGCGGCGAAATCGCGGTACGGCGCTGAATATGACATTCGCGCCGCCATTGATCGCAAAACCGGTGAATTGTCCATGACCCGCTGCCGCACCGTTGTTTATGACGACGAGCTGGAAAATACGTTTACCGAGCTAACCCTGGACGATGCCCGCGAAATTGACGAAAATGCCGAAATCGGCACCGTTTTGACCGACGATCTGCCGCCAATGGATTTTGGCCGCATCGCCGCGCAATCGGCCAAACAGGTTATTATGCAAAAAGTGCGCGAAGCCGAGCGCGCCCGTCAATATGACGAATTCAAAGATCGTGTCGGCGAAATCATCAACGGCGTGGTCAAACGGGTTGAATATGGCAATGTAATTGTCGATGTGGGCCGTGGCGAAGCAATTTTGCGCCGTGACCAGCTGATCAACCGTGAACCCTTCCGCACCAATGACCGTGTTCGGGCCTATATTCGCGATGTGCGCGAAGAAGTCCGTGGCCCGCAAATTTTCCTGAGCCGCACCGCGCCGGAATTTCTGGCAGAACTGTTCAAAATGGAAGTACCCGAAATTTATGACGGCATTATTGACATCAAAGCCGTGGCCCGTGACCCGGGTTCGCGCGCCAAAATCGGCGTGATTTCCCATGACAGCTCGATCGATCCGGTTGGCGCCTGTGTGGGCATGCGCGGCAGCCGTGTTCAGGCGGTTGTCAATGAATTGCAGGGCGAAAAAATCGACATTATTCCTTGGAATGACGATGCGCCGACATTTTTGGTTAACGCGCTACAACCTGCCGAGGTTTCCAAAGTTATTCTGGACGAAGAAGCCGAACGCATCGAGGTTGTGGTTCCCGATGAACAATTGTCCTTGGCGATTGGTCGCCGTGGACAAAACGTGCGTCTGGCCAGCCAGCTGACCGGATTTGACATCGACATTATGACCGAGGCTGACGAATCAGAACGCCGCCAAGCCGAATTTACTGCCAACACCAAAGTATTCATGGATTCAATGAATGTGGACGAATTGGTCGCGCAATTGCTGGTTTCCGAGGGCTTTGTAACCCTTGAGGAAGTCGCCTTTGTCGAGGTTAGCGAATTGGCCGGAATTGACGGGTTTGACCCCGAAACGGCTGAGGAATTGCAGGCCCGCGCGCGGGAATCTCTGGACGAGCTGAACACAAAATCAATTGAAAAAGCCCGAGAATTGGGTGTTGATCAAAGCTTGTTTGATTATGAGGGCCTTAGCCCGCAAATGTTTGTGGCTTTGGCTGAAGACGGCATTCTGACCCTTGAAGAATTCGCCAAATGCGCTGATTGGGAATTGGCTGGCGGTTATACCACTATTGACGGCAAGCGCGTTAAGGATGAAGGCTTGCTGGAAAAATTCGATGTGGGCCTTGAAGAAGCACAGGCATTGGTGATGAACGCACGGGTAATGCTGGGCTGGTTAACACAAGAAGAACTGGACAGCCAAAACGCTCCGGAAGCCGAAAGCGAAGAAGACGCTGAAACAGATCAGGAGGCCGAAGCCTAATGTTGGGCTTCGGGGTTTTTGAACATGACACGCGGTGGTCACAAAATTAAATCGGGCGCTCCGGAACGCCGCTGCATCGCCAGCGGGGAATCCGGCCCAACGGTTGGTATGGTGCGCTTTGTTGTCGGGCCGGATGCACAAGTTGTTCCCGACATTGCCGGCAAATTGCCGGGGCGTGGTATGTGGGTAACGTCTGATCGCGCGGCCATAGATTTGGCTGTCAAAAAGGGCCTGTTTTCACGGGCTGCCAAAACCAAAGTCAAGGTAGCGGACGATCTGTCAGACCGTGTTGAAAAGCTGCTGCGCCAGCGGCTGACCAATAATGTGGCGATGGCGCGCAAGGCGGGTATTGCTATTTGCGGGCTTGAAAAGGTAAAAATTGCCCTTGAAACCGGCAAAGCCAAACTGCTTGTGCAGGCGTCTGATGGTTCTGAACGGGCAAAACGTGAATTAAGGCCGCCAAAAGGCGAAGAAACACGGATAGAGTGCCTAAACAGTGACGAATTGGGTTTGGCTTTTGGCCGCGATAATGTGATACATGCCGCGATAATGCCCGGCGGGATCAGTAAACGAATCTTTTTGGAAGCAAACCGATTGATTGGTTTGCAAAAGGAAACATGATTTTGCCCCTTGCGGGGTTACGAAAATGTCGAACATCGGTTCGGCTTTGAAAGGTTAAGAATGAGCGATACAACAGGTAATGATGGCAAAAAGCCGCTAGGATTAAAGGGCGGCACTGTTCGGCAGAGCTTCTCGCACGGGCGGAGCAAAGCTGTTGTTGTCGAAACAAAACGCCGCCGCGTGATTGTGCCAAAACCGGGTTCGGCTGCAAAAGCCGCCATTAAATCCGGTGCGGGGCATTTGTCAGACGTGGAATTGGCGCGCCGTAAAAAAGCGCTAGAAGCAGCGCGCGCGATGGAATCGGAACGCGCCGCCAAAGAAAAGGCTGAATCAGCCGCTCGGGAAAAATCCCGCTCGGAACGTCGTGCGGAAAAAGACGCTGCCGAACGCGAAGCCGCCGAAACCGAAATTCGCAAACAACGCGAAGCAGAAGAAGCCGCTGCAAAAGCAGCCGAAACCGCAAAAGCTGCCGAGGCCGCAAAACCGGTGCGCAAAACCCTAAGCGGGACAGCCGCCCCCAAACAGCGTGGTAACGGTAAAAAAGCTGAAGATGTTGCCGCATCACAAGTTGCCGGTGCCCGCGCCGAAGCAGGCCGCACAACCACGTTTAAAAAACCCGACGCCAAACCGGCCAGCGCGCCGGATCGCAAACAACAGCGTGGCAAAGGCAATGATGATCGCCGCCGTTCCGGCAAGCTGACCATTAACCAGGCCCTTGGTGGTGGTGGGCGCCAGCGGTCTATGGCCGCCATGAAACGCCGTCAGGAACGCGAAAAACGTAAATTGATGGGTGGCCCGGTTGAGCGCGAAAAAGTATTCCGCGAAGTTCAGGTGCCCGATGCCATTACCGTGCAGGAACTGGCCAACCGCATGACCGAACGGGTTGCAGCGGTGGTAAAAGCCCTGATGACCAACGGCATTATGGCAACCCAAAACCAAACCATCGACCATGAAACCGCAGAATTGATCGTTGAGGAATTCGGCCATAAAGTAGTGCGGGTTTCAGATGCAGCGGTTGAGGACATCATCGTTGCCGCCCCCGAAAACGACGCCGAAAACCAACAGCCGCGCCCACCGGTGATTACCATCATGGGCCATGTTGACCACGGCAAAACCTCGCTTTTGGATGCGATCCGCAAAACCAATGTTGTATCCGGTGAGGCCGGTGGCATTACCCAGCATATCGGCGCCTATCAGATCGAGGCCGAAGACGGGTCCAGCCTGACATTTCTTGATACCCCGGGCCACGCGGCGTTTACGTCTATGCGGGCGCGCGGTGCCAATGTGACCGATATTGTTATTCTGGTTGTGGCCGCGGATGACAGCGTGATGCCCCAAACAATCGAGGCCATCCACCACGCCAAAGCCGCCAATGTGCCGATGATTGTCGCGATCAACAAAATTGACCGCGAAGGTGCAGACCCCAACAAAGTGCGCACAGAACTGCTGCAACACGAAGTGATCGTTGAAGAAATGTCAGGCGATGTTCTGGATGTTGAAGTATCGGCCATTACTGGCGCAGGTCTTGATAAACTGGTTGAAAACATCGCACTTCAAGCCGAATTGCTGGAACTGAAAGCCAACCCTGATCGCCCCGCCGAAGGCGCGGTGATCGAGGCCAAGCTGGATGTGGGCCGTGGCCCTGTTGCCACTGTGCTTGTGCAAAAAGGCACCTTGCGTCGCGGCGATATTTTTGTGGTTGGCGAACAATGGGGCAAAGTGCGCGCCTTGATCGACGACCAAGGCAATCGTATTGAAGAAGCCGGACCATCAACCCCTGTCGAGGTTCTGGGCCTGAATGGTTCGCCCGAAGCCGGCGATGTTCTGAACGTGGTGCCGGACGAGGCCCGCGCCCGTGAAATTGCCGATTATCGCGCGCAGGT
>JALSGU010000047.1 GCA_026982575.1 Paracoccaceae bacterium
TGGAGCCCGAACAGGAATATATGCTGGCCAAAGCATGGGTTGACCACGAAGATTCAGATGCCGCCCATCAACTGGTGACCAGCCATCTGCGCTTGGCCGCCAAAATCGCCATGGGCTATCGCGGTTATGGTCTGCCAACTGCCGAGGTGGTTTCCGAGGCCAATGTGGGCCTGATGCAGGCGGTCAAACGGTTTGATCCCGAAAAAGGCTTTCGGCTTGCCACCTATGCCATGTGGTGGATCCGCGCCAGCATTCAGGAATATGTGCTGCGGTCCTGGTCTTTGGTGAAAATGGGGACTACTTCTGCCCAGAAAAAGCTGTTTTTCAACCTGCGCAAGGCCAAAAACAAAATTGGCGCATTGGAGGAGGGCGATTTGCGCCCCGAAAATGTCAAACGCATTGCCACGGAACTGAACGTAACCGAAAAAGAGGTTATTTCAATGAACCAGCGCATGTCGGGCGGCGATGCCAGCCTGAATGCGCAGATCAAAACCGATGGCGAAGGCGCGGCCGAATGGCAAGACTGGCTGGAGGACGAAGATGCGGACCAAGCCGCGGATTATGCCGAAAAAGATGAATTGGATATCCGCCGTGAATTGCTGGCAGAAGCCATGAAAGACCTGAACGAGCGCGAGCAGGATATTCTGACCAAACGCCGTTTATCCGAGGAAAGCATCACGCTGGAGGATCTGTCCAAGGTGTATGATGTCAGCCGCGAACGCATTCGCCAGATCGAGGTGCGGGCTTTTGAAAAACTGCAACTTAAAATGCGCGAACTGGCCGCCGAACGGGGCATGATTACGGCTGCAAATTAAAATGGCGGGCGGCAAGGAATTGCCGTTTGCATTTGTCATTTGGCCATAGACGGGTAAGGTTGTGAAAACCATTCGCCGGATTATTGTTATCTCCCTGTTTTCCTATACCGCCGCCGGAATCGCGCTGTTTTTCATGCAAACGCAAATGATCTACCTGCCCGATGATCGAAAACTGGCGGATTGCAGCCTGCCCGAAGGCGTTGAATTCTGGCAACAAGGCGAAGAACACGGGCTGCTTGGCGCGGATGGCAATGCAAACCTGCTGGTGTTTTTTCATGGCAATGCCGATATGGCCTGTGATTGGCGATATCTGGGGGTGAACCATCTGAATCCGCTTGGCTATGACGTGTTGGTGGTTGAATATCCGGGTTATGGTGGCGATGGGCGCAAGCCCTCGAAACTGCTGATCGAGGGCACAATTGATACCAGCTATAACTGGGTTGCGCAGCAGGATTACGATAAAATTGTGGTGATGGGCTATTCGCTTGGCACCGGTGCCGCCGCGATTTATGCAGATCGTTATGGTGCGGATCAGGTGATTTTATTTGCGCCATTTGACAGTATTTATAACGTTGCCCGCGGGCAGGGCATGGTTTACCCGCGTGCATTGCTGACCGAGGATTTTGATAATATCGCCAGCCTGGCAACGGTTGATGCGGATATATCCATATTGCACGGCCAAGATGACAAAGTTATACCCGCCAGCCATTCGGCCCGCTTGGCAATCGAATTGCAAGCCATGGGCCGATCTGTCAATAGGGTGGTGTTGACGGGCCTTGGCCATCAGGATTTATTTACCGGCCCGATTTTCGATATGTTTTTGCAGGATGTTTTGCCCTCGGGTTCGGGCCGCTAGCGGGGCACCAGAAACCGTTGGCGTAAAACCCGCATCATATTTTGCCCCATGACTTTGCGTATCTGGGGTTCGGATATACCGATATCCAGTAAAGCCTGGGTCAGGGCCGCCAATTCCGAGGTGTCAAACCGGGTTCTGACCGAGCCGTCAAAATCTGACCCGAGCGAAACTGCATCTTCGCCCACGATTTCGATTGCAGCCTGAATAACCTTTGCCACACCTTCGGGGGTGTCGTCACAGGTGACTTCCAGCCAATACCCTATGCCGATCACCCCGCCAGTGGCGGCGATTTCCTGCATCAGAGTATCGGGATAATTGCGTTTGGTGGCACATTGCCCATGCACGCCCGTATGGCTGACAACCAACGGCATGTCGGTAAGGGCCAATACATCGCGCGCGACTTGCTGGCTTGAATGGGCAAGATCAAGGATCAACCCCCGGCGCGCAATTTCAATAACCACCTGTTTGCCAAATTCGCTAAGTCCGGCATTGCTTTCTCCGTGCAACGAGCCGCCAAGTTCGTTGTCAAAGAAATGTTGCAATCCGATCAACCGATAGCCAGCATCCTGAAGATATTGCAGATTATTCAAATCACCCTCAAGAGGATGGCCGCCTTCGATGCCCAGCAACGCGCCTACAATCTGTTCACCAGCCGCGCGGCGTGACAATACTTCTTCCAGATCACCAAGATTGCGGATGATCTTGAGGTGTTGGGGCGCGGCAGATTCAAATTCGTGTAATTTCCGGGCCTGATACAACGCCCTTTCCAATAGGCTGTTCCAGCTTCGCAACGGCCATAATTGCGCCATGGCAAGGGTGGTTATATTGTCCCAGCTTTCAGCAGAGTTTTGTTCATAGTTAAGCCCCGAAGGAGATTTGGTCACTGCGGTAAAAACCTGAATTGCGACATTTCCTTCGAGCAGGCGCGGAATATCGACTTGGCCATAATCGGCGCGTTTGTTCAAATCTCGGTTCCACAGCAGGCTGTCGGCGTGCCAATCGCCAATAATCAGGCTGTCATGCAGGGTTTGCGCCGCCGGTGAAACCGGATACGGATCATGTGCTGTTACCGCATTCCGGCCTTTTTCAACGATGGCAGGCGCAAATATCAAAAACAGCCCAAGCCCAACCACGCCAATTATTAAAAAAAGTGCGATTATCCGTTTGATGGTCTTTTTCATGATTTCCTCAAAATTTGGCCAAGTATAGCCCCGATCAAGCAAACCCCAAAGCAATTTTTTTACCCCCCTAGCGATTGCTTTCCAACCCCGCTAGGCTGGCAAAAAACGGGGGGTGGTATGTTACAACGTGAATGGGAAAAATTTGTAAACCGCTGTGTGTGGTCTTGGGCGGGTTGGCTGTTTTGCTGGCGCAAGGAACCAAGCCTGCAATTCTGGTTTTATATCAATCTTGTATCGGCATCTATTGCCATGGTAATAGACCTGACAGGTGCCGAACGGGCGATCATTCTGGCGCTGGGAATATTGATTCTGGCGGCGGAATTGATGAATACCGGTGTTGAAAAGGCAATTGACTATATTTCCGAAAAAGACCATCCATTGGCCAAAATAGCCAAGGACACCGCCAGCGGAGGCGTGGCCGCAACCGCCATTGCAGCGGCGGTCGCGTGGCTGGTGATTTTGATTGGCTAGATGTCCGGACAGATAAACAATCCTGTCCGGTATGCCGTTCGGGGTGATAAATGTTTGAAATTTTGATGAAAATCCTGCCGTTCTTTGCCATTCTCGGGCTTGGATATTTCGCCGCGTTACGCGGATTTTTCAGCGCTGATGCCACCGCGCATCTGACAAAATTTGTGTTCTATTTTGCCCTGCCCGCGATGATTTTCCGGTTCGGGGCCTCGTTGTCATTATCCGAGGTGTTTCACGGGGCCTCTGTATTGGCCTATTTTATCGGCACAATGGCGGTTTATCTGCTGGTTACCGTGGTGGCCTTATTGCTGAAAAAAGGCGTCGAGGAAGCCGCAATAGAGGCCCAGTGCGCCGCCGTTGGTAATGTCGGGTTTTTGGCAATTCCTTTGTTGTTGTCGCTTTTGGGCGCGGCGGCTATCGGCCCGGTAATGATCGTTCTGGCAACCGATCTGATTGTTTTTGGCAGCTTGCTGGTGATTATTATTTCAGCGCGGCGCGACGGGCGGGTATCTGTATTGACGCTGGGTTCGGTCGGGCGGGGATTGCTGCGCAACCCGATGGTTATGGCCATGGTTGCCGGTCTGGCATGGGCGGGCAGCGGCATGTTGGTGCCAGCCCCTGCTGAAGAATTTTTAAGCATTCTGGGCGCAGCGGCCACGCCGGGCGCATTATTTGCCATTGGTGCATCGCTGGCGGCAAAATCAGCCGAGCGGCTTTCAACCGCGATCTGGCTTTCGACCGCCAAACTGGGCCTGCACCCGTTATTTGTTGCAATAGCCACATTATGGATTTTTGATGTGCCGCCTTTTAGCGCCGCGGTCATGGTTGCGGCTGCGGCCATGCCCACGGCGGGCAATGTTTATATCATTGCCCGGCATTATGGCGTGGCGCCGCTGCGGGTTTCATCAACAATATTGGTGTCAACCGTGATCAGCGTTATCACCCTGACCCTTGTTATTGCATTGGTTTCGGGCTGGTCGGGCTAATTTTCCATCATTTCCAGTTCATCATCATGCCCTTTGGGGAATTCAAATATTAATAGGTCCTGACTCTAAGTGAAATTACTCAACTAGTTTTGGGTCAACCCCTTAGGCAAATATGAAGTCCTCGGCTGAAAAATCGGCTGCTGTAAACTGCTTTGACCGGTCTACAATCGCCAGAATTTCGTTTTCAAACTGAATAATCACCCGCCCCGGCTGAAGCGTTACAAAAACCAGATCGTCAAATGTGGTGTCAAATGTGGTAATATCAATCTTGTCTTTACCAATTTCAAACCGCCGCGCCGCATCGCGCATGCCATCGGGGTTAAACAAAAACACATCCGGCCTGCCGGTGCCAAACAACCTGTCTGCGCCGCTGGTCTCAACAATCAGGTTCACACCGGGGGGGGCTGCGCCCGGGTCAAACAGGAAATCAGCCGCGCTAAAGCCAATGGGAGGGTCGCCAATTTCGGGCGGTTGAAAGGTAATTTTGGTTTTTTCACCACGGATTTCAACCACATAGGTCAGCGTATCAATCTGGTAAACAAACACTTCTTCATAGGTTACGTTAAAATCTGACAGATCAATCAGATCAACCCCGTCATCAAAATCCAGAATAAGATCGGTAATGCCATCGCGCGACATTACAAAAACATCCAGCCCGTCGCCGCCGGTCATTTTATCGCGCCTTGCGGTGTCCTCAAGAATATCGTTGCCTGCGGTTCCGGTAATAATCATCTAAAATACCCCTTAAGTTTAAGCGGTATTTTAACGGGGTCAAAGTTAAAGAACCCTTAACGGGTGTTGGCCCCGGAAAACCAATGGCAAAATACTATTCACATAGGCGCGATAACAGCGGCCAAGCGGCAAAGCCTTGCATTTCTGCGCTCTTGTGATACGTCAGCCATGAATTCAAGCAGGGGCAAAACATGGATGATATCGCAGGCGTAAAAGCCAGAATTCTAGGGCAGGTGGCGGATGCGGCTGATGAATCAGCGCTGGAAAGCCTGCGTGTGGCGGCTGTTGGCAAAAAGGGCGAGGTGTCTTTGATGATGCGCGGCCT
>JALSGU010000048.1 GCA_026982575.1 Paracoccaceae bacterium
TGCCGATCTGGTATGAACCGTTCGAGCAAAGCATTGTTAGCAATGAAGAATATCCGATTCACGCGCTAACCCAGCGCCCGATGGCGATGTATCATTCATGGGGCAGCCAAAACGCATGGCTGCGCCAGATCCACGGCACCAACCCGATGTTTATCTCGGGCGCGCTGTGGGAAGAACATGGTTTTGCAGCCGATGACTGGGCGGTGGTTACCTCCGTTCACGGCGAAATCGAGGTTCCCGTGGTGCGCATGGATGCGCTGAACGGTAAAACCATCTGGACATGGAACGCCATTGGCAAACGCAAAGGAGCTTGGGCGCTAGGCGAAAATGCCCCCGAGACCACCAAAGGCTTTTTGCTCAACCATCTTATCCATGAACTGCTGCCCGCCAAGGGGGACGGTTTGCGCTGGGCCAATTCTGATCCGGTCACTGGCCAAGCCGCATGGTTTGATCTGCGCGTGAAAATCAAACGGGTGCCGCCACCCGATCATATCCAGACCCGGCCGGATATTCCGGCACAGGAATCGCCGGTTGGTGTTGGCCCCAAAAACGTATCTTACGGGAAGGAATGGTCATGACCCAGCTTCCAACATTCACCAAGAAAAAGCTTGGCCTTGTGATTGATCTGGACACTTGCGTTGGCTGCCATGCCTGCGTGATTTCCTGCAAGGAATGGAACACCACCAGTTACGGCGCGCCCCTGTCAGATGTTGACGCATATGGCGAAAACCCTGTCGGCACGTTTTTGAACCGTGTGCATACATTCGAGGCAAAACAGGAGGGCTGTTCGGCCCAAACCGTGCATTTCCCCAAATCCTGCCTGCATTGCGAAGACGCGCCATGTGTGACGGTTTGCCCGACGGGCGCCAGTTACAAACGCGAGGAAGACGGCATTGTGCTGGTCAACGAGGATCATTGCATTGGGTGTGGTCTGTGCGCATGGGCCTGCCCATACGGCGCGCGTGAACTCGACAAGGTTGAAGGCGTGATGAAAAAATGCACCCTTTGTGTGGACCGGATTTACAATGAAAACATCCCCGAAGAAGACCGCGTGCCATCCTGCGTAAAAACCTGCCCCGCAGGTGCGCGGCATTTTGGTGATTTTGCAGACCCGACCAGCAATGTTTCCATCCTGTCAGCCGCGCGTGGCGGTATGGATTTAATGCCGGAAATCGGCACCAAGCCGGTTAACAAATACCTGCCGCCACGGCCCAAGGCCGATGTTGCGCCGGAGCTTGATGTTCTGGGGCCATTATTGGCGCAAGACGAAACAACAGGCGGCTTTATCGGCTGGCTTGATCGCACATTGGAGAAGCTCTGATGCATCCTGCACCTTCAGTTATTATTTTCACGGCCCTGTCGGGGCTTGGCTTTGGCCTGATTTTCTGGATGGGCCTTGGCCTGCCCCATATCAGCGGCATGGTGGTGACATCGGTTTTTGCCCTGATGGGGCTGGGCCTTGCAACCATTGGTCTGCTGGCATCAACATTCCATCTGGGCAATCCGCAACGGGCATGGCGCGCGCTTAGCCAATGGCGCACCAGCTGGTTATCGCGCGAGGGTATTCTGGCGGTGCTGACGCTGGCCGTGTTTTTTGTCTATGCCTGCCTTTGGGCATTTCTGGATATGCGCATTGCGCCGCTTGGCTGGTTAAGCTCTGCTTTGGCTATGGCGACGGTTTATACCACCTCTATGATCTATGCGCAGATGAAAACCGTGCCGCGCTGGAACACGGTTTTGACTACGGTTCTGTTTTTGCTTTATGCAGCGGCGGGCGGGGCATTGCTGGCTGCGCAAATGCATCTGGCCGGGGTGCTTTTGGCGCTGTTGGCCGTGGTGCAGGTTTTGGCATGGAAGCAGGGCGACGGTGCATTTGCATCTGCGGGGCACAGTATCGAAACCGCCACCGGCCTGACCGGTCTGGGCAAGGTGCGCTTGTTGGAAAAGCCCCATTCCGGCACCAATTATCTGATGAAAGAAATGATCCATGTGGTGGGGCGCAAACATGCGGCCAAATTGCGGGTGATCTCGATTTTGCTGGTGGCGATCCTGCCCGCGACGTTTATTTTGCTAAGCGATGTGGGCCATTGGGCCGGATTGGTGATCGTGGTGGTGCATGTGGCTGGTTTGTTTGCCGCGCGCTGGCTGTTTTTCGCCGAGGCCGAACATGTGGTGGGCCTGTATTACGACCAACGATAGGGGTTGGCGGGGTAAAACCCCGTCTCTCGGGTTGTTTTTGGTTTTCGCTGTATTGCGGTTACACAGCGTTACATTTTTCACATAGATTTGATTTCGTATTTAGCGGCTATCGGGCCAAACAGTGGTGTCCAATTTTGGCAACACTCGGTTTGGAGAAAATATGTCGCGCAAGGCTTTTGACTGGAAATTACGGCATTTGATTGTTTTGGTTGTCGGGGGTTTGCTGGTTTACGGCTTGCTTGAATCCCGGGCAGAATGGTCGCCCATGCACAAATGGAACCGTGCGGTGGGGGATGCTTCGCTGATTCTGATTGCCATATCAATGATCATCGGCCCGCTTTCCAGATTGTTTCCGGCGGCAAAACGTATGATCCCGTGGCGGCGAGAGCTGGGCATTTACGGGGTTATTCTGGCATTTGTGCATGCAATAATTATTCTGGTTGGCTGGATGGAATGGGACCTTTACCGTTTGATCGGTATGGAATTCCACCCCGGATTAAACCGGTATGTCATGTTCCAGCACGGGCTAGGTTTGGGTAATATTCTGGGTATTGCGGCCTTGATCTATGCGCTGGTGCTGGCGCTGACCTCCAATGATTTCAGCCAGCGCAAGCTGGGCAGTTCTGTTTGGAAATATATCCAGCAAGGCACCTATATATTGTGGTGGATGCTGGTTATCCATACGGGGTATTTCCTGTTTATGCACTTTCAGGATTATCACCGTGGCACCCCCGAACCAAACTGGCTGCGCTGGCCGTTTGTGGGGCTGGTGTTGGGGGTTATGGTTTTGCAAATGGCGGCCAGTATCAAAACATGGCGGCTAAAAGCAGCCTAGCCTGCTCGGGGGGTGTTCTTTTTTTCAATGTAACCATTACAGGCTCTCTTGCGCTTGCAAGGTCATCGCATGATCGGTGCTATCCGTTTCGGTAAACCAGCGCAGATCATCGCGAAGCGTGACAACCGACCCGATGATGATCAAAGCAGGGCCTTTGATTTCTGAATCCGCAACCTTTTGGTGAATGTCTGAAATCGTGCCGGTAATCACCTGTTGATTGGCGCGGGTGCCGTTATCAACCACGGCGGCCGGTGTGGCGGGGTCTAGCCCGTGTTTTACAAATTGTTCCGATAAAATATCAAGACTGGAAAGCCCCATGTAAACCACCACGGTCTGGGATGGGTTGATCAGGGTTTTCCAATCCAGATCCAGCACGCCGTCTTTGCCGTGCGCAGTGATCAGCACGCAAGATTGCGCATGATCACGATGCGTAAGCGGAATGCCCGCATAAGACGCACAACCGGATGCCGCGGTAATACCGGGGATCACCTGAAAAGGCACTGCATTTGCCGCCAATTCTTCCAGCTCCTCGCCGCCGCGCCCGAAAATAAACGGATCACCGCCCTTAAGGCGCAACACCCGTTTGCCCTGTTTGGCAAGATCAACCATCATTTGGGTAATGTCTTCTTGCACCATGGTATGTTGCTGCGGGGCTTTGCCCACGTTCACCCGCTCCGCATCGCGGCGCACCAAGGTCATGATTTCGGGGCTGACCAGACGGTCATACAACACCACATCGGCGCGTTGCATCAGGCGCAGGGCTTTGAAGGTTAACAAGTCCGGGTCTCCGGGACCGGCACCCACCAGATAGACCTCGCCCATTTGCGGGGTGTCGCTGGCACTGGTCGCGATGTCCAGATCATCCAGCAGGCGCTGGCTGGCGGCCTCCGGGTCTCCGGCCAGAAACAAGTCGCCGACTTGGCCCTCGATGGTGTTTTCCCAGAAATGACGGCGTTGATCGGTGGTTTTCAACTTGTCCATTACCGCATCGCGAAACCCGCCGACAAATTTGGTCAGGCGGCCATAGGCACTTGGCAGCATTACCTCGATACGGGCGCGCAAAATCCGTGCAATCACTGGCGCATTGCCCCCCGATGAAACCGCGATCACCAGCGGCGATCGGTCAACCACGCTGGGGGTGATAAAATCACAATAACGGGTTACATCGGCGATATTCACCAAAACATTGGCCTGTTTGGCCATTTTATACAGCGCCGCATCGCGGGCATCGTTTTCGGTGGCGCCGTAAGCAACTACACAATCCAAAAAATCAGCCTGTTCCGGTGCGCGCGGAAAATAGGACAGGTTGGCGTTCATCAATAACGTATCGAACTCAGGCGAAAGATTAGGGCAAAACACGCTGACCAATGCACCGGCATTCAAGGCCCGTTCCGCACGGCGCGCCGCAGGGGTGCCGCCACCGTCAACGATGATTTTTTTGCCTTTAACGTCCAGAAATATCGGTAGATGGTCCATATCGGCCCCTTATTGTTTTGCGGCCCAGTCAATCATGGCTTGGCCGATGCTGGCGGCATTGTCACGGTCAACATCAATGGCGGTAATGCGGTTGCCCTCGCGGAATGTCAGGCGCAACAGGTGCATGCCGCTCTCGAATTCATGGTTGGCAATGGCCAGTTTGCGCATATAGGGCAATTCAAAATCTGTAATCGGTGTCATTTTATGTGTCATAATGAATACCCCGTGTGAATGCTGCCTCTAGTCGCCATTCCCATTTCTTGGGGGTATTGCGATAATCGGGTTTGACGTCGAATTCAATGAACATATGGCCCGATTCACCCGCATGGGCGACCAGCAATTCAAGATCGTCAAAGCTGGTGACATCGGGATTGGCGATAATAAGGTCTGAAAGTCTAGCCATTTTGGCCTCCTGGAATTCGGTTATGGAACCTGATGCGATACATCAGGCGTTGGCTGGGGTCAGAGCCTTGGTCAAAGCCGGTGCGGTTGTGCAATGTATTGTTGGAAAGCACCCCTTGGCCAGACTTTAACGTTGTTTGAATCAGAAATTCTGATTCGGTTTCCAATATATTCTGTAAAGCAGCAGCAGCGGGCGCGGCTTTCTGGCTCCATTCAATGCTGCGGGTGCGGGCGGTATACCGCATGATCAGCGCGCCGTTTTCCACCATAAACACCGGCCCGATGCTGGCAGGGCGCACCGAGCCATCGGCCTCGGTATTGGCAGGAATGGTCATGGCGTCGGGCATCATCAATGCCGCGATATAATCAGGGTTAAGGTCGCGCAGGCGCATATAGGCGATTTCGGGATCAATAATCTGGTTCTGGCCACCAGTTCCGGCGGGCTGCGCGCAATGCAGCACAAAACTGCGAATGGTATCATTCGGGGCATTATAATAGCCGTCGGTATGCCAGTTCATGGCTTTGCGCGAATACGGAATAAAGCCGCGCTGGTGTTCGTTCTTGGAAACCCGTAACGCCACCACGCCATGATCCCCCATGGAGCGGTGGGTTTCAGCAATTTTCAGCCCGAAACTGTTGGTAAACTGGCGCAGTGCTGCGGCAATTGCGGGTTCGGTTTCGGGCTGGGATGATTGATAAAAAGCATAACCGTCAATGTTGCACCGCGTCAGAATCAATTGACGTTCCGCAAGGGTCGGGTTGGCCAAATCAGCGATATTTATGAATTCAAGCGTGTTTTGGCGGGTCGCCGCAGCGATTTTCGTTTGGCGCCAATGGTTGAATGCCCCGGAATCATCTAGCGCCCATTGCGCCCCCGGTAATTCGGAAGATTGTTCTGGATGTAAATTATCGTTCATTTTCAACGGCTCCCAAGCGGGTAAAACAACAAGATATGCAAATATCGCGTGGCGCTGCGCGAATTTGTCATATCTTTTGCTTTACATTCCATTATCGTAATATATAAATTTAACAGAGAAAGATGCAAACGGTTTTCCGAACTGTCTTATATTTTACCCGTTTTATCGGGTATCTGCTATAAATGCGACAGCGCCGGAAAGCCAAATTGTAAGCGCATAAGGGAGACACGCGATGAAAGATGGCGATACAAAAAACGATGCAGACCAAAGCGGCATGCATCCAACACCAATGCTTGATCAATTGGAAGACGGGCCTTGGCCAAGTTTTGTAACCGGCCTTAAACGTCTGCGCGATTCCAAAGGCGAGCAATACGCGCCGATGATGAATGACCTGATGGGCCAGTTGAACCATTCCTATGAAAACCGCACCGGCTATTGGAAGGGCGGCACATTGTCGGTTTTCGGTTATGGCGGCGGGATCATCCCGCGTTTTTCCGAAGTTGCCGATAAATACCCCGAATCAAAAGAATTCCATACCCTGCGCATCATGCCGCCAGCCGGTTTCCACTATACCACTGATTTGCTGCGTCAGCTTTGTGATATCTGGGAAAAGCACGGTTCCGGCCTGATCGCGTTTCACGGCCAATCCGGGGACATTATGTTTCAGGGTTGCACCAGTGAAAACGCCCAGATTGCATTTGATGCAATGAATGAAATCGGATTTGATCTTGGCGGCGCCGGCCCCGCGCTTCGGACCGCGATGTCGTGCGTTGGTCATGCCCGTTGCGAACAATCCTGTTTTGACGGCGTAAAGGCGCATCGTGGTATCATCAATAAATTCCTTGATGAAATGCACCGGCCATCCCTGCCGTATAAATTCAAATTCAAATTTTCCGGCTGTGGCAATGATTGCGTAAACGCCATCCACCGCGCTGACTTTGCGGTGATCGGCACTTGGCGCGACGACATCAAGATCAATCAGGAAAAAGTCAAAGAACATGTTGCTGAAAAGGGCCGGAAATACACCATTGATACCGTGGTTTCCATGTGCCCGACCCGCGCGATTTCGTTGAATGACGATGACACGCTGGAAATCGACAATAAATCCTGTGTGCGCTGCATGCACTGTATCAATGTAATGACCAAAGCCCTGTCGCCCGGCGATGATCGTGGCGCATCGATCATGATCGGTGGCAAACGCTCGCTTAAGGTCGGCGATCTGATGGGCACCATGATCAAACCGTTTATCAAGCTGGAAACCGAAGAAGATTTCGAGGAGCTGGAAGATTTCGCCGAAGCCTGCATCGAGTTTTTTGCGGATAACGCACTGGAGCATGAACGTATCGGCGAAACCATTGACCGGATCGGCGTTCCTGCTTTTCTGGAGGCTATGGAAATTGATGCCGACCCGAATATGGTAAACCACCCGCGGACTTCCAGCTATGTGCGGACCGATGATTTTGACGAGGAATCAGCAAAATGGTTTGAGCGCAAAGCAGCCGAATCCGGCATGGTTGTTGATGGTTAATTAAGGGGTGGGTGCCAGCCACCCACCCTGTGAAATTCGCCGTTATGCGGCAAAGGGAGACAAGATTATGAACGAGATGAGCAAAAAACCACGTATGCCGGACGAAGTCGGTGTTCCGGACCCGATGCAATATATGCACCCGCTTAGCGTCAAAAACTATGGCCAGTGGGATTACCACGATCGCCCCAAGCCGGGTGTTCTGCGCCATGTCGCCAAAAACGGTGACCAGCTTTGGACGGTTCGTGCCGGCACCCAGCGCCAGATGGATGTTTATACCATCCGCAAGCTTTGCGACATTGGCGATCAATACGCCGAGGGTTTCGTGCGTTTCACCACCCGTTCCAATATCGAATATATGGTATCGGACGAAGCCATGGTTGAGCCGCTGATCGCGGAGCTGAACGCCAACGGTTTTCCAATCGGTGGCACCGGCGCGTCGGTAACCATGATTTCCCACACCCAGGGCTGGCTGCACTGCGATATTCCGGGCACCGATGCTTCGGGTGTTGTCAAAGGTCTGATGGATATGCTGCACAGCGAGTTCATCAAAGAAGAAATGCCGAACCGTCTGCGCATCACCACATCCTGCTGTCAGATCAATTGCGGCGGGCAGGGCGATATTGCCATCAATGTGCAATACACCAAACCCCCCAAAATCAACCATGATCTGGTTGCCAATGTTTGCGAACGCCCGGCTGTTGTGGCCCGTTGCCCGGTTGCCGCGATCCGCCCTGCGATGGTCAACGGCAAGGCATCGCTGGAAATAGACGAGAAAAAATGTATTTGCTGTGGGGCCTGTTATCCGCCTTGCCCGCCGATGCAGATCAATTCGGCTGAATCGACCAAAATCGCGATCTGGGTTGGCGGCAAGCATTCCAACGCCCGTTCCAAGCCGACATTCCATAAGCTTGTTGTGGCCAACCTGCCCAACAACGCCCCCCACTGGCCCGAGGTTAACGCCGTGGTTTTGCGCATTGTCAAAGCCTATAAAAAGGACGCAAAACATTGGGAGCGCATGGGCGAATGGATCGAACGTATCGGCTGGAGCCGGTTTTTCGAGATGACCGATCTGGCCTTTACCAAACACCATATTGATACATGGACAGGCGCACGCAAAACCATGAACGCTTCGGCGCATGTGCATTTCTAGGGGGCTGTAATGAAGTTCGGTATCGTAGTTTCCGAGGGTCCATACACGCATCAAGCGTCGGATTCCGCTTATAACTTTGTCAAAGCGGCACTGGCCAAAGGCCATGAAGTTGCGCGGGTATTCTTTTATCATGACGGGGTGAATGTGGGCACGCGCCTTTCCGTTCCACCCCAGGATGACCGCCAAATTCAGGAGCAATGGACAGCTTTGGCCAAGGAACATGACCTTGATCTGGTGATCTGCATCGCCGCGGCCCAGCGCCGTGGGTTGCTTGACCAGAACGAGGCAGACCGCCAAGGCAAAGATGCCAATAACATTGCCGAGGGTTTCCGTATTTCGGGTCTTGGCCAGCTGATCGAGATGGGCATTCAATGTGACCGCACCATCACATTTGGCGATTAGGGGGAAATCATGAGCGAAGTAAAAAAATTCCTTTATGTGAATCGCAAGGCCCCTTACGGCACGATTTACGCACAAGAAAGCCTTGAGGTTGTGCTGATTGGCGCGGCGTTTGATCAGGATGTGTCAATGGCATTTCTGGATGACGGCGTGTTTCAGCTAACCAAAGGTCAGGATACCAAAGAAGCCGGTTTGAAAAACTTTTCGCCAACATTTCGCGCCTTGGGCGACTATGAGGTCACCAAGCTTTATGTTGAACAGGAATCGCTGGACGAGCGCGGGTTGACGCTGGATGATCTGCAAGACATCCAATACGAGGACGAAGACGATGATTATGCGGAAAAACCGTCAATCATTGTGGTGTCGCGCGCAGGTATGGCCGATGTGATGGCTGACCAAGACGTCGTCTTGAGCTTTTAAGGGGAAAACAATGGCAACTTTACACACAGTTAATAAATCCCCGTTTCAAAACCAGACTTTGCTAAGCTGCTTGCAGCACACAAAATCTGGCGATGCGGTTTTGCTGATTGAAGACGGCGTTTACGGCGCAACCAAAGGCACAGCCCTGAGCGATGCAGTTACCGGTCTTTCGGCTGGCGTTAAGCTATATGTGCTTGGCTCTGATCTGGCGGCGCGGGGCATTGACGTTGCAAAACTCGGCAAAGATATTACCTCGGTAGACTATGCAGGTTTTGTTGATCTGGTTGCTGACCACGATCGCACCCAAAACTGGCTATAATTTAATAAATTCCCCGTCGGGGTCTAACAACAAAGGAAAATAACATGGCATATGATGTAAACGGCACGGCTGTTGAGCATGACGAAGAAGGCTATATCACCAATCTTGGTGAATGGTCCAAAGAACTGGCGGATGTGATTGCCAAAGCCGAAGAAATCGAAATGGACGAGGAGCACTGGGCGGTGGTCAACTTTTTGCGCGACTATTACGAAGAATACCAGATTGCCCCTGCGGTGCGTGTTCTGATCAAGTCTATCAAAAAATCCATGGGCCCCGAAGTTGGCAATAACAAATACATGTATGAGCTGTTCCCCTATGGTCCGGCGAAACAGGCTTGTAAAATTGCCGGCCTGCCAAAGCCAACCGGCTGCGTCTAACACGCTGTTTTAACAGTTAAAACGCGAATTTTTTTAATGGGAGGGTAAACTGTGATTTCCACGGTCTATGCAGTGCTGTTCTATGTGGCGACCTTGATGATGGTTGTTGGCACAGGAATGAAGGTGTTGAAATACGCCCGCACCTCCGCCCCGTTAAAAATTCCGGTCTCTCCGGCGCCACGCACCAAACGCGGTGTGTGGTTCCGTATGGCCCGTGAGGTTGTGCTGTTTGAAAGCCTGTTCAAATCCAACAAGTGGATTTGGCTATTTGCCTATTTGTTCCATTTTGGCATGCTGCTGGTTTTGCTGCGGCATTTCCGGTATTTCCAGATGGAAATCTGGTGGTGGGTTGAACTGGTGCAACCCTTTGGTAAATATGCCAGTTTCGCGATGCTTGCAGGGCTTATCGGTTTGCTGATACGCCGCATTTTCCAGCAGCGCATCCGGTATATTTCGGCACCAAGCGATTATTTGATGCTGGCATTGCTACTGCTAATCGCGGTTTCCGGCACCATGATGACCTTTGTTAGCAAGGTCGATATTATTTCGGTCAAGGCATTTATGCTGGGGCTGTTGCGGTTTCGCATTGAAACCATGCCGGTTGAACCGGTTTTGCTGATCCATCTCGGCTCGGTTGCGTTGTTGATGATTATTTTCCCGATCTCCAAATTGATGCACGCGCCGGGCTTGTTTTTCTCGCCTTCGCGCACCCAGGTTGATAACGCGCGGGAATTCCGCCACCTGTCGGCATGGGCGGCGCAATTGCCCGACCTGCCCGAGGGCATTCCTGCACCAGAGGAGAAAAAATAATGGCGCCTTTGGATAATAACGAACCCCGAAAAATCGGTGATCCGCTGAAAATTCCGCAGATCGAATGCGGCGCAATGGCCGATACAAATACCTTTGCCGCTGCCCCCGAACATAACGAACCGTTGGGTTTTCCGGGCGAATTGCTGGAAAACTGGAAAGAAGTCGCGATTGCCAAAATCGGCGAGCTGGCCGATAAAAACCGCGCCTTTAGGGTTTATCTTGATACTTGCGTAAAATGCGGGGCCTGCACCGATAAATGCCATTATTTTCTGGGCACGGGTGACCCGAAAAACATGCCCGTGGCACGCCAGGATTTGCTGCGCTCGGTTTATCGGCGCTATTACACATTTGCCGGTAAATATTTCCCGTGGCTGGTGGGTGCGCGCGATTTAACAAAAGAAGTGCTGGACGAGTGGTATACCTATTATCACCAATGTTCGCAGTGTCGCCGCTGCTCGGTTGCCTGCCCTTATGGCATTGATACCGCAGAAATTTCCATGGCAGCGCGCGAGGTGCTGGACAGTGTTGGCATGGGCCAGAAATATTGTAATGAAATCATCGCAAAGCTGAAAAAAACCGGCAATAATCTGGGTATGAACCCAAAGGCATTGCGCGCCACGCTGGAGGATCTTGAGGAAGATCTGGAAGATGAAACCGGCATCGCGGTCAAAATCCCGCTGGATGTCAAAGGCGCGGATATTTTGCTGATCACGCCCTCGGCCGATTTTTTTGCCGAACCCCATATTGACGGATTGTTGGGTTATGCCAAGGTTTTCCATGCGGCAGGGGTTAGCTGGACCATCAGTTCCTATGCCTCCGAGGCTGCCAATTTTGGCATGTTCATCGGGTCTTATGAAAATATGCGCGAGGTATCATGGCGCATCCGGCAAGCCGCCAAGGATCTGGGCGTAAAACGTATTGTGTTTGGCGAATGTGGCCATGCGTGGCGGGTTGGATACAGTTTCCTGAATACCCTTGCGGGGCCGTTTGATTTTCTGGATCAGAACTATCCTATTCCGCAGCATATCATGGAATTTACATCCGATGCAATTGATGACGGTTTGTTAAAGATCGACAAATCGCGCAACGACGAATTTGTCATGACATTCCACGACAGCTGCAATGTGGCGCGCGGTTCAGCCATGGGCCGTCAGGAGGGCGGGCAATTTGATTTGCCACGCAAGGTGCTAAAGGCGGTGTGCAACCATTACCATGATATGGAGCGCGATACGATTCGTGAAAACACGTTTTGCTGTGGCGGCGGTGGCGGATTGCTGACCGATGATTTGATGGACCTGCGCATCAAGGGTGCAAAACCCCGCATGAACGCGCTGCAACAAGTGACTGAAGACCACGGCGTAACCCATATGGCCGCGATCTGCGCGATCTGTAAAACCCAATTTTCCAAGGTGATGCCAAAATTCGGCTATGAAATGGACAACATCATGTCCGTGCATCAACTGGTAGCAAACGCCGTCATTCTTGATGGCCAAGAAGATGAGGCCGATCAGGCCAAAGCGGAGGAAACCCCATGAACAATCAAGTAACACATCGGCGTTTTGAAGATGGTGAAACCCCTGACGATTGGGATCTGGAAGAAAAAATCTTTCAGCAGGACACAAGTTATAAATGCCCGACCTATGTGCAAAAAACCGCGCCTTGTTCCAGCTCCTGCCCGTCGGGCCATGATATTCGCGGCTGGCTGGCGATTGCGCGCGGCATGGATAAACCGCCCGTTGAGGGCCAAGCATGGCAGGAATATGCGTTCCAATCCATGACCGACGCCAACCCGTTTCCGGCAACCATGGGCCGCGTTTGCCCCGCACCGTGTGAAAGTGGCTGTAACCGCAACGAGGTTGACGACTATGT
>JALSGU010000049.1 GCA_026982575.1 Paracoccaceae bacterium
GCGCGGCGTTTGGGTAATATTACCGAAGTGGCCGAAACCCAACATGCCGATGGCACGGTCATTGATTTTACCGCCAAAGACGCGGCTGGCGTGCTGACCCGCGAAGGCATGCACGCGACGCTGACGTCATTATTCCCGATCGAACAAATGACCGCCGCAGAACATGAGCGCGAAGACGCAAAACGCGAAGGCGTTGATTTGCAGGGCAGCGTTATGCCGCTTGAAGTTATCAAAGACGATCAGGGCCGTGCCATTGCGTTAAAAGTTTGCGATTGTGTGATGAAAGGCAACAGACCCGAACCAATTGAAGGCACCGAGCGCGAAATTCCTTGCGATATTATTATCTCGGCGATTGGCCAGATGGGTAATTTTGCCGGTGTCGAAACCATGGATAGCGGCAATGGTTTTATCGCCGTAGAGGCCGGATATAAAGTAAAAGGCAAAGACAAACATTTTGCTGGCGGTGATATTTTGAAACCGCATCTTCTGACCACAGCTATCGGCCATGGTCGGGTTGCGGCTGCCACCATTGATGATTTTCTGGATGATGGCGAAATCGCCAAACGTCCGACCATCGATATCCACCAGTTCAACCTGCTGGAAGAACTGGCCATTCGCGGCCATGAACTGGATGATTTTGACCATAAAGCAGCGCGCGGCACCGATCAGGCGGATTATGCGGTGCATAATTTTGAAGACCGCTCCACCACGCAAATCATCAAACATGGAGAGCTGTTCAAAGGCCATTTTGATTTTGTCAAACGCGAGATCCGCGACGAAGTGCATATCGAGGCTGATGATGTATTGGGCAATTTTGAAGAACGCATCATTGCCTATTCCGAAGAACAGGCAAAATTCGAGGGCGAGCGCTGCATGTCTTGCGGCATGTGTTTTGAATGCGATAATTGTGTAATTTATTGCCCGCAAGATGCAGTTTCACGGGTTAAAAAATCGGAACGCACCATCGGGCGTTATGTGGAGACCGATTATTCAAAATGTATCGGCTGCCATATTTGTGCCGATGTTTGCCCGACCGGATATATCAAAATGGGTCTGGGGGGCTAAATCGTGATGCAGCGTCTGATTTCACTGGCATGTATGATGGTCCTTGGCTTTGGCAGCGCTGCCAGCGCCCAGGAATCGGACCTGTTTCCAACCATTCCCAAAGCGTTGTATGAACTGGAAACCCCGCATCCCGATGATATTCGCGAAAATCACATGAATTATCTGCGCCATGATCGGGATGCAACCATGCGGCTGGGGGACCGTGATGTGGAATTCAGCCTGAAAAGCTGCGTGGATTGCCACGCGGTGCGCGGGCCGGACACATCTTTTGTGACCATCGATAATGACGCCTATTTTTGCAAAGCCTGTCATGTTTATGCGGCGGTAAAAATCGATTGCTTTGAATGCCATAATTCGCGGCCCCAGGCGATCGAACTTACCGGCATGTTCGGTGCAGATGATATGGACGCGCTAAACGCCTATCTGGAGGAGATCAGCGAGTGAAACTTCCATTGCTAAAATCCAAAAACGATGCAACCGATATTGGCCGCCGCCAGTTTTTGAAAAGCGGCGCGGCGATGGTAACTGTTACCTTGGCCCCCGGAGTTACGGTAATGGCATATGGCGGTGCGGCAGCTGCGCAAGCAAACCCCGCCACACGCTGGGGGCTGCTGATCGATGTAAATAAATGTGCCAAGGATTGCACTGCTTGTGTCAGCGCTTGTTCAAATGAAAATGGCTGGCAGGATACCGGCAATCCGGCAACCGATGCACAATGGATTCGCAAGGTTGAATTGCGCAACCCGCAAACCGGCCTTGAACAATCACTGGCGGTAATGTGCCAGCATTGCGAGAACCCGCCTTGTGTGGATGTCTGCCCGACGGGGGCTTCATTCAAGCGCCCTGATGGTATTGTGCTGGTAGACAAACATATTTGTATCGGTTGCCGGTATTGCATGATGGCATGTCCATACAAGGCACGGTCTTTTATTCATGAACCGGTTACCGACCAGAAACCCCATGCGCCGCGCGGCAAAGGCACGGTCGAAGGTTGCACATTGTGCGTTCACCGCGTTGATGAGGGCCAACAGCCCGCTTGTGTCGATGCTTGTAATACCACCGGCAATGGCGCAATGATTTTTGGCGATCTGAACGACCCTGAATCCGAGATTGCCATTCAGCTTGCTACCTATGCATCCAGTGCTATTCGCAGCGATCTGGGGTTGAACCCCGGCGTGCGTTACCAGAACCTGTAAGGAGCGGACCATGGCCAAAACCGTTTTTAGCGAAGTCAAATCCACCCCGCAATTCTGGGGGGTGATGGTTGTTTTTGCTGCATTTATCGGCGGCGCGGCAATGTCGATTCTTTATATCGAACATTACGGCCATATCGTTACCGGCATGAACAACCAGATCGTCTGGGGCCTGCCGCATGTATTTGCAATTTTTCTGATTGTTGCAGCATCGGGCGCGCTGAATGTGGCCTCGATCGGCTCGGTTTTTGGCAAAGCCGATTACAAACCGGCCTCAAGGTTGTCCAGCGTGCTGGCATTGGCATTGCTGATGGGCGGGCTGGCGGCACTTGTGCTTGATCTGGGACGCGCCGACCGGTTGATCATTGCCATGACCAAATATAATTTCAGGTCTATTTTTGCATGGAACGTGCTGCTTTATACGGGCTTTATGGGGGTTGTTGCGGTTTATCTTTATACCCAGATGGCCCGCGGTATTCCGGCGCTTTGGTTGCGCGCGGCGGGCACGGCGGCGTTTATCTGGCGTCTTGCGCTTACCACCGGCACCGGTTCGATTTTTGGCTGGCTGGTGGCGCGCAGCGCTTATGATGCCGCCATCATGGCACCGCTGTTTATTGCCATGTCGTTTTCATTTGGTTTGGCGATGTTTATGCTGGTCAGCACCTGCACCAAACGCCTGACAGGTCAGGGCTTTGATGATGCTTTGCGTTTGCGCATGGCGCGACTTTTGGGGGTTTTTGCTGCTGTGGTTTTGTATTTTACCGCTGTGCAGCACCTGTCAAACCTGTATGTCGCCCAGCATTGGGCTGTGGTTAAGTTTATTCTTTTGAATGGCGGGATCTATACACAATTATTCTGGATCGGTCAGGTTGTTCTGGGCGGTATTGTACCCATGGCCATTTTGTTTCATCCGACATTGGCCACCAGAACCCGGCCTTTGATGGCGGCGGTGTTGCTGGTTATTCTGGGGGGCTTTGCTCAGATTTACGTAATTGTGGTCGGCGGCCAGGCATTTCCGCTGGAAATTTTCCCGGGGCTGGAAGTATCCAGCAGTTTCTTTGACGGGGAAATAAACGCCTATACTCCCAGCATATATGAATGGTCGATGGGGTTTGGCGCGCTGGCGTTAACTTTTATCATCACTGGCGTTGCAATGAAGTTTTTGCGTATACTGCCGGAAAACAATTCCTGAACAGGTAGCGCAACATGTCAACACCCATCCATCCCTTTGCCAAATATGTTGCGATCCTCGGGCGGGGTAAAACCAAGCAACGCCATCTAACCATTGACGAGGCCAAAGATTCAATGGCCATGATCCTGCGTGGCGAAACTGAGCCCGAACAGATCGGCGCCTATTTGATGTTGTTGCGCCTGAAAGAGGAAAGCCCCGGCGAAATTGCCGGCTTTACCCTTGGCACCCGTTTGGTGCTTGGCAGGCCTTCAAGCATTCCGCAGGTTGATCTTGACTGGTCATCCTATGCGGGCAAGCGGCGGCAATTGCCGTGGTTTTTGCTGTCGGCGATTTTACTGGCACAAAACGGGGTGCGGGTGATGATGCACGGGTCTGGCGAACACACGCCGGGCCGGATTTATACGGATACGGCGCTTGGCTTTCTGGGCTTTCCGGTGGCCGCGTCGCTAAACGAGGCCGCCGCGCAGATTGAAAACACCGGCTTTGCCTATATCGGCCTGAAAGACATGTGCCCGCCACTGCAAAAACTGATGGAACTGAAGCCGATTTTGGGTTTGCGATCGCCGGTTCACAGTTTTGCGCGGATGATCAACCCGTTTGATGCGCCGGTGATGATGCAAGGCATTTTCCATCGCGGCTTTATGGATATTCACGCAGGCGCGGGGCTGCTGCTGGACCAGCCGGTAACCGTGGTATTTCGCGGCGAAGGCGGCGAGGTGGAGCGGCGGCCAAACAAACCAACCATGGCCGGCACCGCCAGCAACGGCGAATTTACCGAAGAAATCTGGCCACAATTGCTGCCGGACGGCCATGCTGCCGCGGATACGGAAATGGATCTCGGGTTAATGATTTCGGTTTGGAGCGAAGATGTGCAAAACGACTATGCCACGGCCTCGGTTATTGGCACATTGGCGATAGCCCTGCGTTCTTTGGGCAAAGCCGACAGCGTGGACAGCGCACAGGCCTTGGCGCAAGAAATGTGGGATACGCGCGACAAACAGCTTTTGCCATTGAAAGCCTGATCCGGTGTCACGGATATTCATTGCGGCCGCCCATAAATCATCGGGTAAAACCGTTATTTCAACAGGGTTGACCACCGCCTTGGCCACGCGCGGGTTAAATGTGCAAACTTTCAAAAAAGGGCCGGACTATATCGACCCGATGTGGCTGGCGCAGGCCAGCAACCATGCCTGTTATAACCTTGATTTCAACACCATGGGTGGCTGCGAATTATTGCAGCTTTACAGCCGAAAATCCGGTGATTTTAACCTGATCGAGGCTAATAAAGGCCTGTTTGACGGGGTTGATCTGTTGGGCTGTGATTCAAATGCCGCCCTTGCCAAGCTGCTGAAAGCGCCGGTAATTCTGGTGATTGACACGGTGGGCATGACCCGCGGCATTGCGCCCTTATTGCAAGGCTATCAGGCATTTGACCCCGATATAAACATCGCCGGTATCATCCTGAACAAGGTCGGCGGCCCGAGGCATGAGGCAAAATTGCGCGCAGCCGTCAAGGAATATACCGATATCGAGGTGCTAGGCGCGGTGCCGCGCAACGCAAGCCTGGAAATCGGAGAGCGGCATCTGGGCCTGACTACCCCTGTGGAAACCGGCGAATTTGCAGCGCTGATCAAGCAGATCGGTGAATTTATCGCAGCCTTTGTTGATCTGGACCGGCTGATTGAAATTGCCGATGCCGCGGTTGATATTTCGGTGCCGGTTCCGGCAATAGTTCAGCATAAAAAAGACCTTAAAATCGGTATTCCACGCGATACGGCGTTTGGTTTTTATTATCCGGATGACCTGCAAGCCATGGAAAACGCGGGCGCAAAGCTGGTATTTTTTGACACGCTGAATGACCCGGAATTGCCTGATGTGGACGGGCTTTTTATTGGCGGCGGTTTTCCTGAAACCCGGATGTCAGCGCTGCACAAAAATGCTTCGATGCGGGCAAGCATTGCCCGGGCGATCAAATCCGGCATGCCTGCCTATGCTGAATGCGGGGGCTTGATGTATCTGTGTAACTCAATTGAGTGGCAGGGAAAACGGTTTGAAATGGTCGGCGTGATTGACGGCGATGCGGTGATGAATGCACGGCCCCAAGGGCGCGGATATGCACGGTTATACGGAAAATCCGAATTTCCGGCCCATGAATTTCATTATGCGCGGGTTGATAATCTGCCCGAAAACACCCGATATGCCTATCAGGTTTTGCGCGGCCATGGCATTGACGGAAACCATGACGGGGTTATGGTTAACAACCTGATTGCGGGGTTTTGCCATTTGCGCAATACCAAAACCAACCCTTGGGCGGAACGGTTTGTAGATTTTGTGCGGGCAAAAAAAATGCCCCGCTAAATGCAGGGCATTTTTCCTGACTAGGTTAATATCAGTTCTTTTTGATTTCAAAAGAATAGATGTTGCCTTCGGTATTTGACGACAGCAAGGTATTGCCAGTCTGGTTGCAAAACGCGGCAAAGTCAGCCACCGAACCGGGATCGGTCGAGGTGATCGCCAAGGTTTCGCCAGCGGCCATGCCTTTGAGCGATTTTTTTGCTTTGATGATGGGCAGCGGGCAGTTCAGGCCTTCTGCGTTCAGGGTTTGGTCAGCCATATTTTTATTCCTTAGCTTTGGTTAAATAAACAGGTTAATGTCGGATTTGGTGGCAACATCAATATAGGTCGCCGCACCGCCAAGTTCGATCCCGTCGATCATGTCTTTGCGGTCCATTTCAAACAGATCCAGTGTCATCTGGCAGGCAATCATGCGCACATCGGATTCAACCGCTGCCTCGCGCAGTTCCTCGATAGAGGCCACACCTTTTTTCTTGAACAGGTTTTTCATCATGGTGGTGGCGCCGCGATCAACACCCGGCAGGGCGGCAATGATGTTTGGCATCGCCATATGCATGCCCGCCATCGGCATTTTCATGGCCGGATTGCCAAGGGTTGTCATTTTCAGGTCCAGCTTTTTATTCAGCAACGGCAAGCCGTAAAATGTGAAAAACATGGTCACATCCAGATCCATTGCGGCAGCCGTAGTGCCAAGAATAAAGGGCGGATACGCCCAGTCAAGCGACCCTTTGGTCACGATAATCGACATGCTTTTGGCGTTTTCAAACGCACCGGTTTGGTCGTCAGACATGATGGTTTTCCCCCGTTGGAAACTATATATTACGTTTATTGAATACTATCACGAAACCAGAGTCAAGAAAACCGGATGATTTACCGGATTTTCCATGTAATAAGACCGTAAAAAACCAAAGCAGCAAGAATTATCGGCGCGGGCACGACATTGCCGGGGATTAAAAAATTTACCTGCAAGACATAATCATATATATACTAATGTGAATGAACAAAAAATGCGCGAAACGCAATCAGGGAGAAACAAATGTTAGACGTCTGGCGAGATATAATAATTGAAAATCCGGCCTTTTATATCGGTTGGGGTGGTCTGTTAATTGGCACGTTATTCGGCATGATTGTGTATTACACCAATTTTTGCACCATGGGGTCGATCTCCGATTTTATGAATTTTGGAGATTTTCGCCGATTTCGCAGTTGGCTGCTGGCCGGACTGACCGCCATTATCGGGGTGTTGGTTTTGCAACAACTTGGCGTGATGGACCCGCATAACTCTATGTATCTAAGCACAAATTTTGGCTGGCTTGGCAATGTTGTCGGCGGGCTGATGTTTGGTGTCGGCATGGTTCTGGCTGGCGGTTGCGTTAGCCGAAATCTTGTGCGGGCGGGGGGCGGCGATTTGCGCGCGCTGTTGCTTTTGTTTGTGATCGGCGTGTTCGGCTTTATGACCATTGGCGGGCTTTTGGGGCCATTGCGGGTTTCGTGGTTTGCGATCGGCACGGTTAATCTGGCCGATAGCGGCATGGACAGCCAATCAATCGGGGCGTTTTTGGCCAATTTCACCGGTATGGATGTGGCACGGGCCGAATCAATTACGCTTTGGGTGATTGTCGCGGTGATGGCCGGGTTTATCTTTTCGTCAAAACAATTTGTGAAATCCCCCGAAATGTTGATCGCGGGGTTTGGCATCGGCATTCTGGTTGTGGCTGGCTGGGCGTTGACAGGGATGGCGCAAGATGATTTTGCCGATGTGCCTGTGGCGCTAACCTCGCTTACCTATGTGCGCCCTGCGGGTGAAACCATTGATTATATGATGCGGTTTACCGCGTTTGAATATGCCAGTTTCGGGGTGGTGACCACATTCGGGGCGCTGCTTGGCGGGTTTATCGGCGCGGCGCTGAAACGTGATTTACGGTTCAAAACATTTGCCAATAATGCTGATACGGTGCGCAATATTATTGGCGCGGCGATTATGGGAATTGGCGGCGTTCTGGCCTTGGGCTGCACATTGGGCCAAGCGGTTACCGGCGTTTCGACATTGGCACTGGGGTCGTTTATCACGTTTGCCTTTATCGTGATTGGCGGCATGATCGGCATGAAAATGATGGAACGTCTGGCATAGTGGTGGTGGGTGCAAGCACCCACCCTACGGTTTAATCATCGTCACTTTCGGGGTTTAGCTGTGCCGCGATTGACAGCGCGATGGCTTTATAGGCCTTGGCGTGAACGCTATCGGGTTCGGATGCGGTAATCGGATTACCGTTATCAGAGCTTTCGCGGATATCCATATGCAGCGGAATGGCCCCCAGAAACGGGATTTGCAGCTTGGCTGATTCCTCGCGCGCGCCGCCATTGCCAAAAATATGGGCCTCTTCGCCGCAACTCGGGCAGAAAAAGCTGCTCATGTTTTCAATAATGCCAAAGATCGGCACATCGACATTCTGGAACATTTTCAGCCCCTTGCGCGCGTCAATCAGCGCCAGATCTTGCGGGGTTGAAATAATTACCGCGCCGGCGACCGGCACTTGTTGGGCCAAGGTCAGCTGGATGTCGCCGGTGCCCGGCGGCATATCCAGCACCAGCACGTCCAGTTCGCCCCATGCGACCTCGTTTAACAATTGCATCAGGGCCGAAACAATCATCGGGCCGCGCCAGATTACGGGATTGTCTTCCTCCATCAAAAAACCCATCGACATGATTTTAATGCCGAATTTTTCCATCGGCATTACCGCATCATTGACAATTTCGGGGCGTTCGCCCGCAAGGCCCGACAGGCGCGGCACGGATGGTCCGTAAATATCCGCATCCAGCAATCCTACCTTAAGCCCAAGGCTTTGCAGCCCTACGGCGATGTTGATTGCACAGGTTGATTTGCCAACCCCGCCCTTGCCCGAGGCAATGGCCAGAATGGATTTAACCCCCGGAATGGCGCGACTGTCGGGGCGCATATCGGGACCAACAGGGCGTTCCTTGCGGGCTTTTAATTTAGGCGGCGCAACGGGTGCTGGCGCGTCGCGATTGGCGGTCAGGGCCACCAATACCTTTTCAACGCCGGGCATGGTGCGGATGGCTTCTTCGGCGCGGCGCTGCATTTTTACAGCGTCGCCGCGAAAATCCTCGGGGATGGTGATTGAAAAAATCACCTTGCCGTCCTTGATCAGAATGTCGGAAATCAGATCGGCAGAAACAACATTTCCCTTCAGTCCGCGCGGTTCCACCTTTGACAGTGCTTCCAGCACTTGTTCCTTGGTTACATCAGCCATATCAACCCCCGTTATGCAGATCAGGAATACCTGACCAAAAAAATCATATATTAAAAGTGTAATATGTTATTCAAGGGGGGCGCGTCAAGCAGTGGCGGATAATTAACCGTCTATGGTGATACCAATTGGCATGCGCGATTCCGGCGTGCCATTGGTCCAGCTTGATTCAATCACAAAACCAAACCCGAGATCACGAAGATAAACCATACGCGTGATGCCGATTTCTCCGTCCGGCAGCAAATAGGTTTGATAGATATCCAGCGTATCATAGCTGCAATCCCCGATGGTTATACCGTCGCTGGCATGAACCGAATAGGAAAAGGTTGCGGGTTCACTGCCTTGATCATCATTCAGGGTTTGCACCCCGCCGCCAACATCGCCTGCACTTAGCGGGAAAACCGCGTTGATATCAAAATCATATTCCAGCCCGAAAGCCGCGGTCGGGCGCCAAAATCCGCTGGTGCGTTCATGCACATAGGATTCAAAAACGCCGGAATAAAGCTGGATTATCCAGTCTATGATCTGGTCGTCGTAAATCCCCTGTCCTTTGTTGATAACAATGCCATCTACGCCGTTGTAAAAAGTATCGGTTTCATCGGTGTCAAATTTAACCGTGATCCCTTGATCCAAATCCCCCGGCTGCGGGCATTGCGCCATAATCACGGTTGGAAAAACAAATGCGGAAAACACCAATGCAGAACGAAGCATATCAAATCCTTACTGTAATATAAATGCAGGAGCAAACATACGCCAATAATCCTGTCAGGCAAAGCGTAAGTTTTGTAAGAAACCAAGCCTGCCTATCTTTTTTGTTTGCGGCCAAAGAAAACCAGAAACAGCCATGGCAGCACAAACAAATCAAACAAAAATGCAATGAATATAGTGCTGGAGGTCAAAAAACCCAATTGTTGATTAACCGCAAACCCCGATAGCATAATCAGCGCAAACCCCAGCCCCAAGGCAAGGGTGGTGGTCAAAACCCCCGGCAAAACATTTTGCAACACCCGCTGCACGCCGCGATTGGATTGTTTTTTGCGGCCCCGGGTCATGGCGTATAGGATATGGATGGTATCATCCACAACTATGCCAAATGTCATGGCACCAATAATCGACGCGGCCATACCCACCTCGCCGTTGAACCAGACCCAAAGTCCAAGCGCCGCCATTGCTGGCAGGAAATTGGGCACAATGCTTAGTACTGCCAGCGTGGCTGAACGCAAAAACACCCCGATCAAAATCGACACTACCAGCATGGCAATCGCAGACCCGACCAGCATTGACCGGGTATTGACCTTTGAAAGATAGGCCGACATCACATTAATGCCCGATACAGCAGCGGTTTCGGGGCTAAAGCCGAAATCCAGAGTTTTGGCCTCAATGCGCTCGGCCAGATTGCGCACCTCGGCTGACGACATGCGCGGCAATAAAACATTCAGCCGCAGTGCTGAAAAACCGGCGGCGAAACTGGCATTGCCAACATCATCGTTCACCAGCCAGTTGCTGCGCACACAAAAATTCAGCATTTTTTGCGGCACATCTATTAGCGCGCCGGTATAGGGCGGGGTGCGGGTGTCCAGACAGTTCTGGACTACGGGTATCGGGGAATTAACCTCAAAAACCCGATCAAGGCTTTTGATTTCAGCAATCAGCTTTTCAAGCTGGGCAAAGCTTTGGGGTTGTAACAGCATTTCCGGTTCGTATCGCAACACCAGATCAAGGGTTTGTGACCACCCCATATCAGCACCGATTTCCGAAATATTTTGCCGCATCGGGTGATCGGGATCAAAAAATTTGATAAACTGGTCATCAAAGGTGGTCTTTGCCAAGCCAAGCAAGGCAACCACCGACAAAGCCCCAACCCCGAGCGCCCATTTCCCCGGGGCTTTGGCCCAGGTGCTGGTTAGCACACGGGAAATTTTGCGCATCCGCTGATCATGGATTTCACCGGTTCCGCAACCCAGAAATAAAACAATCGGCGAAATAAAAAGCACGATTACCAGTGAAAATATCAACCCCACCGCCACCAGATTCCCCATGGCTTGAAATGCAGGCGCATCAGCCCAGTTTAGCGATAAAAATCCGATAGCCGTGGTGGTATGGGCAACAATTACCGGAATGGTCAATTTGCGAAAACTGGCCAGAATAACCGCTGCATTGGTTTGAAAGCGCAAATTGCGTTGTCGTGCGCCGATGGCATGGATAATATGGATCAAGGATGCCACAGTCAGGGTCATGACAATTGAAAAAGAAGAAACCGCTGCAGTAGCAAAAACATGCCCGCTCCAGCCTGCCACGCCCACGGTCATTACCACCGACAAGACAGAGGCGCCAAGTGTTGCCAGTGTAATGCGAAAGTTGCCAAATGCGAAAAACAGCACCGCAAAGTTGACCAGCAATGTCAGCGGAAAAAGATAACGCTGGTCAAACGTCATGGCATCGCGCAGGGCTTCGGATAATGAAATACTGCCGGTTATGGCCACATTTACCGCCGGAAAACGATTTTCGATATGACTGGCAAGGGCCTGTTCCTGCGCATAGGCAATTTGCAATCCGGCATCGGTATGGTCTTCCAGATCAAGGGTCAGCGAAAGGATCAGCGCGGTTTTTTCACGATTGAAAAAGGTATCTCCCAGCGCCGGTCGCTCCTCAACCAGAATGGCAACATCGCTAAGCGGCGTGAATTCCAGCGGATAGCCTATGGCGGGCAGCAATTTTGAAACGGTTGAAAAGTGGATTAAATTATCAGGGCGCAGCGGATTTTCAGGCGCATCAAGAATGCCTGCCAAATAACGCTCGGCCTCCAGCAACACGGGTTGTTCGGCACCGGTTTTTACCGCCAGCATCATCAATGTGCGATTACTTTCACCAAATTCGGCGTTTTGCTGCTCCAGTTTTACACGGTGGATATTATCCGGCCCGAACAGCAAAAACGGATCATTGGAGGTTTTAACAAACGGCGCGCCCGCGCCAACCAGTGCCGCGATAAACACAGCAATTGCCAAAACCGTTTTCGGTTTGGTAAAACAATTACGTTGTAGGCGAAAAACCCACCGCAAAATCGAAAATCCGAGACTCACCACACGCTCCTTAACCGCCCGGGGGTTTTTAGGCCTAATATTGGGAAATCAAAAGCCCATATCTAAATCCGTTGGCAAAAACCGGCCATATATCAATCACATGCGGGTTTTTGGCGCAATATTGCATACCGCAGCGCACAATATATCTTGACGGGGCGTAAATGGATGTTAGGAAACAGATGGCCCCGCAAAGCTTGCTTTGTGCTACAGTTTATCTACGCGCGTTTCGCGCCGCTATTTTTGCAGGGCTACATCATGGTTTCACGCGTTATTCCGGTTGATCAGTTTGATCTGGTGATTTTTGGTGCCACCGGCGATCTGTCGCGCCGCAAAATCCTGCCTGCATTATTTCGCCGGATGCGTTCGGGGCAAATGCCGGAAAGCTCACGTATTATCGGCGCGGCGCGCTCAAAAATGGATGCAGACGGGTTTCGGGATCTGGTGCGCAAAGCATTAAATGAATTTGAGCCAACCGCCAGCGACACGCCGGATATGTTGGAAACCTTTTTGAATGCACTGGAATATACCCCGATTGACGCCATGGGCGATGCGGGGTGGAAATCGCTTAAAAAACTGATGCGCAAAGATGTGGTGCAGGCGTTTTACCTGTCGGTCGGGCCTAATCTGTTTGGCGAAATCGCCCATCGGCTGCATACCAACGGCATTGCCGCACCCAACAGCCGCATTGTGGTGGAAAAACCGCTGGGCCATGATCTGGCCTCGGCACAGGCGCTAAACACCCAGCTGGCGGAATGTTTCGAGGAACACCAGATTTATCGCATAGACCATTATCTGGGCAAGGAAACCGTGCAAAATCTGATGGCGATCCGGTTTGCCAATGCGCTGTTTGAACCGCTTTGGAACAGCCAGCATATTGACCATGTGCAAATAACCGTGTCTGAGAGCATCGGGGTTGCAGGGCGGGGCGGCTATTATGACCAATCCGGCGCGCTGCGCGATATGGTGCAAAACCACATGATGCAATTGCTGTGTTTAACGGCCATGGAACCCCCCGCCAGATTCAACGCCGATTTTGTGCGCGATGAAAAACTGAAGGTCATTCGGGCGCTGGACCCGATGGAGATCAAAAACACCGTGCGCGGCCAGTATCGCGCCGGCGGCGATGAGGAAAGCTATATCAGCCATTCCGAAAACCCCGACAGCACCACCGAAAGCTTTGTGGCGCTAAAGGTCAATATTTCAAACTGGCGCTGGGCGGGCACGCCGTTCTATCTGCGCACCGGCAAACGCCTGCGGGCGCGATTATCGGAAATCGCGGTGGTGTTCAAAGACCCGCCGCATTCAATATTCCCCGAAATGGCCAACCGCAAAGGCAACGCCCTGATTATCCGTCTGCAACCCGATGAGGGCATTCGCATGCGCATGACCATCAAGGAACCCGGCCCGGGTGGTATGCGCCTGACCGAAGTGCCGCTGGATATGAGCTTTGCCGATGCATTGGGGCCGAATATCGAGGCCACGGATGCATATGAACGCCTGATTATGGATGTGATCCGCGGCGATCAAACCCTGTTCATGCGCGGCGATGAGGTAGAAGAAGCATGGGCCTGGATCGACCCGATTATTGCTGCATGGCAGGCCGATTCAAGCAAGCCCGCGCCTTATGATGCAGGCGGTTCCGGCCCCGAAGATTCGCTGGCCTTGCTGCACCGTGATAACCGCCGTTGGAGAGAAATAGATGCCTGACCTGATGCAATACCCCGACCGCGCCGTTTTGGCGATTGATCTGGCCGAAATTGTCGCTGAACAGTTGCAAGACGCGATCTATCTGAATGGCAAAGCCACCTTGGCCGTGCCGGGGGGCACCACGCCTGCCCGGTTTTTGCGTGAACTGTCAGGCGCGGATATCGGCTGGGAAAAGGTCAGCGTGATGCTGACGGATGAACGCTTTGTGCCAGAGGACTCAGAGCGTTCAAACACGCGGTTGCTGCGCCAAACATTGCTGCAAGGCAATGCCGCCGCGGCCAGATTGATACCGTTTTATAGGGCTGCGGACAAGCCAGAGGATGTTTTGGATCAGATCAGTGACGGGCTGAAGCCGGCCCTGCCGCTGGATGTTTGTGTTTTGGGGATGGGCGCGGATATGCATACGGCCAGCATTTTTCCCGAGGCAGATTTGCTGGCAGAAGCCCTTGCCGATGACGCGCCGATCTTACTGCCAATGCGTGCACCAAACGCCGCAGAACCGCGCCTGACCTTAACCGCGCCAGTGCTGCGCGGGGCCAAACATATGCATTTGCTAATTGCTGGTGCCGATAAACTGGACGCATTGCAAACCGCGCTGCTTGACGGGCCGGAATCCCAAGCCCCCGTGCGGATCATTTTATCGCGCAGCAATACTGAAATTCATTATGCGGAGTAGAAAATGCCCCTGAATGACACCATAAAACGTGTAACCGACCGCATCGAGATCCGCTCGGAAACCCTGCGCGCAGATTATATCGCGCGCTGCGAGCGGGCCGCAAAAGACGGGCCCAACCGCGCCCACCTAACTTGCGGCAACCAAGCCCACGCATTTGCCGCCAGCGGCAAGGACCAAGCCCCGCTGGTGAATGGAATAGGCGGCAATCTGGCGATTATCACCGCCTATAATGACCTGCTTTCCGCCCATCAGCCGTTTGAAAAATTTCCCGAGCTGATCCGCAAAGCTGCCCGTGAAACCGGCAGCACTGCACAGGTTGCTGGCGGGGTGCCCGCCATGTGTGACGGGGTAACCCAAGGGCAGGAAGGCATGGAACTGTCGCTGTTTTCACGCGATATTATTGCCATGGCAGCCGGAATTGGCCTGTCGCATAATGTGTTTGACAGCAGCGTATATCTTGGCGTCTGTGATAAAATCGTGCCGGGACTGGTAATTGCCGCCGCCACATTCGGGCATTTGCCAGCCGTATTTTTACCCGCTGGGCCGATGACCTCGGGCCTTCCAAACGACGAAAAAGTCAAGGTCCGGCAAAAATTTGCCATGGGCGAGATCGACCGCAAAGAACTGATGGCGGCTGAAATCGCCAGCTATCACGGCCCCGGAACCTGCACGTTTTACGGCACCGCCAATACCAACCAGATGTTGATGGAATTCATGGGGCTGCACCTGCCGGGGGCCTCATTTGTAAACCCCAACACGCCACTGCGTGAGGCGCTGACGATTGAAGGCAGCAAACGGGCCTTGGCAATTAGTGCTTTGGGCAATGAATACACGCCGGTTTGCGAGGTGTTGGATGCGCGTGCATTTGTAAACGGCATCGTTGGGCTGAACGCCACGGGCGGGTCTACCAACCTGTTGATCCATCTGCTGGCCATGGCGCGGGCGGCGGGCATTGTGCTGGATTGGTCCGATTTTGCCGAATTGTCGGATGTGGTGCCGCTGATCGCGCGGGTCTATCCTAATGGCTTGGCGGATATAAACCATTTTCACGCGGCGGGGGGCTTGGGATATATGATTGGCGAGCTGCTGAATAATGGCCTGCTGCACCCCGATACCAAAACCATTGTCGGGCAAGGGTTGGAGCATTACACCCGTGAGCCAAAATTGAAAGATGGTGCGCTGGTCTGGGAAGCGGGGGCGGGAAAGTCGCTGAATAACAAGATATTGAAACCGGTTTCAAACCCGTTTCAACCAACCGGCGGTATGAAACGGCTGGCGGGGAATCTGGGCAACGGGGTTATGAAAGTCTCGGCAGTGGAAGAATCCCGCTGGGTCATTGAGGCCCCCGCAAAGGTGTTTCATAGCCAATCCGCGGTAAAAGCCGCTTTCAAAGCCGGAGACCTGAACCAGGATGTCGTGGTGGTGGTGCGGTTTCAGGGACCAAAGGCCAATGGCATGCCCGAATTACATTCGCTAACGCCCTTGCTGGGGATATTGCAGGGCAAAGGGTTTCAGGTGGCGCTGGTTACCGACGGGCGCATGTCTGGGGCCAGCGGCAAGGTGCCGTCAGCCATTCATGTATCCCCCGAGGCGCTGGATGGCGGGCCGTTGGCGCGGCTGGCAGACGGCGATATGGTGCGGGTCGATGCCGCCGCTGGCACGCTGGATGTGCTGGACGGGGCCGT
>JALSGU010000050.1 GCA_026982575.1 Paracoccaceae bacterium
AGCAATTCTTTGGGATAGGTCAGGTTTTCAAGCGCTGCCAGCAGCGCATCCAGCACCCTGTTCTCATGGAAAAGCGGCACCAGCACGGTAACCTTTGGTCGTTTGCGAAAATCGGAAAGCAAAGGCATGGCAGCAGGTTTGGTAACGGTTTGATCGCGCCCGAATAAAAACATCACCAGCGCGCTTGCCCGTAAAATCGTGGTGGCAAAATTTGCAAGCAATGCCCACAAAAGCAACCCCAGAAATATTTTTGAGGGAAACAGAAAAGCCAGCGCCGCTATGGAAAGAGCAATCAATATACCCAAAACACTGTTCAGTCTCTGGCCAATTTCACGACAACTATATTTTTCAGGGCAAAGGCTGCGCGCGGTTAAGGTGAGTTCCTGCTGAAAAACAGCCTCCACACTGGCCCGAATGGCCGCCGGTGCTGCACGCACAATTTTTACCTGCTCCGGCCAGCGGGCATCTGCAAATTGATGGACCATCGGGTCATGGGGATTGACCGCAGCGATAACTACTTGATTATCGATTCTGCACCATGGAATCATTTCCAGTTGCAAGCATTTTATCGGGTCCAGCCCATTCAGCAAATCAGGGCGGGCAGGGGCCGCAGAAATATCCAGCGTGACACCGTCAAACTGTATATCAAGCGCATTTTCAACATCGGCCTGTTTCGCCAGTTTGTGTGAAACGATGATCTCACCCAGCAATGCATCACGGTTGCTTTGCATTTTCAAAGCATTGTTCAGATCAATTTTGCTGATATTTCCGCGCGACAACAGAATGGACCCCAATTTGGGGATCCGCCGTGCCAGAAACTTTATTTTAGGACTCGCCACCAATTCACCATTTAATATTTAGGTGAATCCTGCGGCAAAAGTCTTAAATTTTTGATAACTATTGATTAACGTGTTGCGATTGCGTCAACAAATCTTTCAAAAAGGTAAAAACTGTCTTGGGGTCCGGGGCTGGCTTCGGGGTGGTGTTGCACTGAAAACACTGGCCGGTCCGCCATTTTAATGCCGCAATTGGAGCCATCAAACAGGCTGATATGGGTTTCCAGCACGCCGTCAGGCAGGGATTGCGAATCAACCGCGAAACCGTGGTTCATCGAGGTGATCTCGACCTTGCCGCTTGATACTTCCTTGACCGGATGGTTGGCGCCGTGATGGCCGTGATTCATCTTCAGGGTTTTTGCACCCAGTGCCAAAGCCAACATCTGGTGACCAAGGCAAATGCCGAATATGGGCATGTCGGAACGTTCCAGAATTTCCTGTATCATCGGCACCGCATAAGCGCCGGTGGCGGCCGGATCTCCGGGACCGTTTGACAGAAAAAGCCCTTGGGGTTTAAGCGCCAGAATCTCGTCAGCGGTGGCATTGGCGGGCAATACGGTAACCGAACATCCGGCACTGGCCAGACAGCGCAGAATATTGCGTTTGGCGCCATAATCAATTGCCACCACACGGAAACCGTCACTGGCCTGTTTGGTATAGCCATCCGGCCAGGCCCAGCGCATTTCATCCCAGCGATAGGCCGCATCACAAGTAACCTCTTTGGCAAGGTCCATGCCTTCTATACCGTTGAAACCACGGGCTTTTTCAAGCAAAAGGTCAATGTCAAAAACCCCGTCTGCGGCATGCTGGATGGCCACATGCGGCGCGCCTTGCATTCTGATTGAACGGGTCAGGCGGCGGGTGTCAACCCCGCCAATACCGATGCGGTTATGCTGTTCCAGCCAGGCGCTTAACCCTTGCACCGAACGCCAGCTTGACGGTGCGGTCGGATCCCATTTAACCACCATTCCGGCGGCAATGGGCGATTGGGTTTCGTCATCCTCGGGTGTGGTGCCGGTATTGCCGATATGGGGAAAGGTAAAAGTGATAACTTGCCCCGCATAAGACGGGTCGGTCATGATTTCCTGATAGCCGGTCATGGCGGTATTAAAACACAATTCCGCAACTGCAATGCCCTCGGCACCAAAGCCTTTGCCATAATAAATTGTGCCATCCGCCAAGGCGATACAGGCCGTAGGTTTGGCATGAGAATCAGGCGCGGATGCAAGTGCTTGTTCAGATGGGGCAGGTATCGACATGGGGGGTATCCTTTGCGGAATTTGCCGGAAATTACGGCTAAGCAGACCCGAGGTCAAGGGGTAAGAAAAAGTAAATATACAGCATTATCAACGGGTTGATATTGAGGTGAGCGGTTGTCAAAAAAACATTAACCCGATATATTCGACGTTCTGCCGTTAGCTCGGCGATATAGCTGGTGAGAAAATGATCCGCAAACGTCTAAGCGATGCACAAAAACAAGCAATGAAGGCCCGCGAGGCCAAACGGCTTTCGACTTTGCGGTTAATTAACGCCGCCATCAAAGACCGCGATATTGCCGCGCGCAGCGATGAAAACTCCGAAGGGGTTAGCGACGCCGATATTCTGGGCATTCTGGCAAAAATGATCAAACAAAGGATCGACAGCGCCAAAACCTATGAAGAAGCAGGCCGGTTGGAATTGGCCGAGGGCGAACGTAGCGAGATCAAGGTGATTGAAGAATTTTTGCCCAAACAATTATCCGATCAGGAAGTAGAAGCCGCGATTAAAGCCGCAGTTGAAAAAACCGGTGCCAGTTCCATTCGCGATATGGGAAAAATCATGGCAGAGCTGAAATCGGAGTATACCGGCCAGATGGATTTTGGCAAAGTAGGTGCAGCGGTCAAGGCTGCTTTGGCTTAGGTTTATCGCGTAAATTCAACAGATTGGCGGCGATTATTAAACCTCCGCCAATGAATACCGGCATTAGCAATGGTTCAGAATATAACACCATCCCCACTATCGCAATAATTGGCAAACGGATGAAATCCATCGGTGCAACAATGGATGCCGGCGCCAGCGACAGCGCCATGGTCAGGCAGTAATGCGCGGTCAACCCGCAAATTCCGACCACCACCAGCCAAGGCGCTATTTGGCTGCTGGGCACTGGAATACCGCCCGGCAGCGATAGAAAAAACGCAAAAACCAGCTGCATCAATGTCATCCAGAACAGCACCGTTAACACTCTGTCCACGCGCATGATTTTGCTGGTCATCATATTGTTAAGTGCAAACCCGAGCGCCGCGCCAAGCCCTGCCGCATGGCCCCAGCTAAGCGGTTGAACCCCGGGTTGGGCCACAATCAGCACCCCGATAAAGCCAAGAAAAGCAACAAACAGTTTTTTACGGGTCATTTTTTCGCCCAACATCAATGGCGCGAATAAAACCACCCAGATCGGGTTGGTAAATTCCAGCGCGACCAGCTGCGACAGCGGAATCGTGGCAATGCCGTAAAACCACATATTCTGGGCGCTGAAATGCAATACATTGCGGGTCAGGTGCTGCCCGAAACGGTTGGTTTTAACCTGTGCAAATCCGTGTTTTGATCGGCCAAGCAACAGCAAAACAACGATAAGCCCGATAATCGACCGATATAACATCAGCTCAAACGTGTTCAGTTCGGCCGATATTTCACGCCCGGCAACGGCCATGGCGACAAAAGAAACCACAGCGCCAATCATCCAGTAAAACGCCTTTAGCGGCTGCATTTCAGGGGTCACTCAATGCGCTTGGTGAATTTTCGTTCCAGTTTTTCCGAAACCTTGCCCCATTCGCTGTTTTTGCTGCGTTCCTGATGGGCGTCAAAAGATGATTCTGAATCAAAAATCTCGGATACAATAAACACGTTGCGCTTTTTTGGGTCTTCAAACACCTCGAACTTCAAACAGCCCGGTTCGGCGCGGGTAAGCGCGATGTGATCTTCCAAATAAAGATCAATCACCGCCCGGTCAGCGGCGGTTTGCGCAACCAATAATCCGTCTAGAAATACTTTGGCCATTACTGCCCCCTTTTTCTGTCAGCTTAGGCAGGCCGCCATGGCCTGTCCAGCTATTCCCACTCAATTGTGCCGGGTGGTTTTGAGGTAATATCATAGGTCACACGGTTAATGCCCTCGACCTCGTTGATGATGCGCGTGGCGGTTTCGCCCAGAAACTCATGGGTAAACGGATAATAATCGGCTGTCATGCCGTCAACGCTGGTCACCGCGCGCAACGCACAGGCAAAATCATAGGTTCGGGCATCGCCCATCACCCCAACGGTGCGCACCGGCAGTATCGCCACAAAAGCCTGCCAGATATCATCATAAAGCCCGTGTTTGCGGATCTGGTCCATATAGACCGCATCGGCTTTGCGCAGAATTTCGATTTTGGGGCGGGTGATTTCGCCGGGGCAGCGAATGGCAAGGCCCGGCCCGGGAAAAGGATGTCGGCCAACAAAACTGTCGGGCAAGCCAAGTTCACGGCCCAGATCGCGCACCTCGTCTTTGAACAATTCGCGCAGGGGTTCCACCAGTTGCATATCCATACGTTCGGGCAGGCCGCCGACATTATGATGTGATTTGATGGTAACAGATGGCCCGCCCGAAAAACTGACGCTTTCGATTACATCGGGGTATAGCGTGCCTTGGGCCAGAAATTTTGCCCCGCCCACGGATTTGGCATGTTTTTCAAACACATCGATGAACAGCTTGCCAATGATTTTACGTTTGGTTTCGGGGTCGCTTTGCCCGTCCAATTCGCCCAGAAACAATTCTGATTCATCCGCATGGATCAACGGAATATTGTAATTATCGCGGAACATCTTGATGACTTCGTCGGATTCGCCCATGCGCATCAGGCCGGTATCGACAAATACACAAGTCAGCTGATCCCCGATTGCCTCATGAATCAGCACCGCCGCGACAGAGCTGTCAACGCCGCCCGACAACCCGCAGATCACTTTTTCATTGCCGACCTGCGCGCGAATTTTGGCGATTGCATCTTCGCGATACGCATCCATGGTCCAATCGCCGGTAAAGCCCGCCAGATCGGTAAAGTTTTTGTAAAATAACGCGCCGTTGGGGGTGTGGTGGACCTCGGGGTGGAATTGCACCGCAAAGAAATTGCGTTTCAGATCAGCAGTAATGGCAAATGGCGCATTGGGCGAGGTGCCATAAACCTTGAATCCGTCTGCCAGTTTTGACACATGGTCGCCGTGGCTCATCCAGACCTGTTCATCGCCCTGTGTAAACCAGCCCTTAAGCAGCGGCATATCAGCGGCAGGCGAAACATAAGCACGGCCAAACTCCGCAGTGCCATCACCGCTATCAACCTTGCCGCCCAGCTGTTCCATCATCACCTGCTGACCGTAACAAATGCCCAATATCGGCAGGCCCATGTCAAACAATTCTTGCGGGGCGCGGGGGCTGTTTTCATCCA
>JALSGU010000051.1 GCA_026982575.1 Paracoccaceae bacterium
CTGGGCGCATGGGTGCATGGGCCGGGGGTGATCCATGTAAAAGGCGACGCCATTGAAACCGTTGACGACATGGAAGGCCTGAAACTGCGCGGTCCAACCCGCGTGATCAATGATTTGCTGGGCGAACTGGGCGCAACCGCCATTGGTATGCCGGTGCCGGCCCTGCCGGAAAACCTCGCCAAAGGTGTAATTGATGGCACGGTTATTCCATGGGAAGTCACCGCCGCGCTAAAAATCGCTGAGCTTACGGATGCCCATACCGAATTTCTTGGCGAACGCACGCTCTATACAGCCGCCTTTGTGCTGGTGATGAACAAGGATGTGTATAACAGCCTACCCGCAGATTTGCAGGCCGTGCTTGATGCAAATTCCGGCGCTGATTTTTCCGCCAATGCGGGGCGCATTATGCAAGAGGCAGATGCCGCAGGGCGGGCCTTGGCCCTGTCCGAGGGCAACACCATTATCACCGTTGAGGGCGATGATCTGGATGCGTGGCAAGCCGCCGCACAGCCGGTAATAGAACGCTGGATCGCTGAAATGGCGGAACAAGGCATAGATGGCGCAGACCTGATGGAACGCACCAAAGCATTGATTGCTGAAAATACTATGTAAAACCCTTCCCCTGCTTGCATCAGTTTGCGGGCAGGGGAATTTCAGCCTAGCTCAAAGCTGCTAATGCCATAAATTCGGCCAAGCGGCAGATCGGGTGCTTGGCCAAGATACATACGCGCGGTTTCAAACCCTGCTTTTAGGCCCAGATGTTCTGCAAACTTGATTGCAGCTGCATTTTCTTGCGGAATATCTATCGAAATTTCAGCCCCGATCGGGGCTTCGTTACAAAGCGCAAGGATCAGGGATTCGGCGATATCGGAGGTGTTGGCAAAAACCGGCGCTATTTTATGGCCGGTATGGCAGGGCCGGATGGTTCCGTATCCGCAGATTTCACCATTTTGCACGGCCAGCTTGGTTTTATGCCGGTTTTGTTGGCCAGCATTTACCCAAGCCTGCAAAAATTCCGGGCGTGCCGTAAAAAAGTGCTGCCTATCAAATTTGCAAAGCGCATTAAAATAATTGCTATTGAAATCCACAATATCGGGGGATGCTACAGGATGATGGCGGGCATGCCCTGAAAACCGGACATTGCGGCCAGCCAGCACAAACCCGCTTTTTTCATAATTGCCGATTTGGTCGGTCACGCCATCCAGCCCAACAACCCTGCCCTGCAAATAGGCCATTCCGGCCTGCCAAGTTTGCAGCCCATAGCCTTTGCCGCAATAGTCAGGGTGGACAATATAAAACCCCAAAAACCCGAAACCATCCCCGTATTTCACCACTGAAATAGAAGAAATAGGCTGGTCACCCAACCAGCCAATCAGAAACCCGTTCGGGTCGCTTTGAAAAAAGGCATCAAGATCATTCAGGCCAGGATTCCAGCCATGTTGCTTGGCCCAGTCAATTGCCACGCCGAACTCGGTTTTTTGGGCTGGCCGGATCGTGAAATCCGCCACTATTTAATACCCCTGCAAGGCAAACACGTCCAGTTCGCCTTCGATATTCACCTTGATCGCCCGTGCAGCAGCGCGTGCCCCCGCAGCCGTTGTGTAATACGGAATACGGTCATAAAGCGCGATGCGGCGGATTTCGCGGCTGTCTTCAATAGATTGCGCGCCCTCGGTGGTGTTGAACACCAGATGGATATCGCCGTCTTTCATTTTATCGGTGATGTCTGGGCGGCCTTCATAGACCTTATTCACAACATCGGCCTCTATGCCGTTTTCAGCCAAATAGGCTGCCGTGCCGCGCGTTGCCACAATCGCGAAACCCAAATCATGCACAATCTGCGCGGCTTCCAGTATCAGCGGTCCTTTGTCGGATTCCTTGACCGAAAAGAACGCCGTGCCGCCGGTTGGCAGGTTCACACCCGCGCCCATTTGTGCCTTTAGAAATGCCTTGGAAAAGTTGGTATCAAGGCCCATGACCTCGCCGGTGGACCGCATTTCCGGCCCCAGCAAGGTATCAACGCCGGGGAACCGCGCAAAGGGCAATACCACCTCTTTCACCGCAACATGCGGCGTATTGGGGTCTTTGAGCACAAAATCCGCCAGTTTTTCGCCGGCCATAATGCGCGCGGCAATCGAAGCAATCGGTGAATTAACCGCCTTGGCCACAAACGGCACGGTGCGGCTGGCGCGGGGGTTGACCTCCAGCACATAAATCACGCCGTCTTTTATGGCGAATTGCACATTCATCAGGCCGACAACCCCAAGCCCCAGCGCCATGGCTTTGGTCTGGCGTTTCATTTCCTCGATGGTGGCGGTATCCAGTGAATAGGGCGGCAAGGAACAGGCGCTATCGCCCGAATGCACGCCGGCCTCCTCGATATGTTCCATCACACCGGCCACATGCACGGTTTCACCATCACATAAGGCATCCACATCCACCTCGACCGCGCCGGTCAGATAGCTGTCGAGCAATACAGGGTTATCGCCCGAAACCTTTACGGCCTCGTTTATATAGCGTTTCAGATGGGCATCATCGCGCACAATTTCCATGCCGCGCCCGCCCAGCACATAGGATGGCCGGATCACCAGCGGATAACCGACATCCTTGGCAATCTCGAATGCTTCGTCAGGGCTGGAGGCAATGCCGTTATGGGGTTGTTTCAGGCCCAGATCATTCAGCAGTTTCTGGAACCGTTCGCGGTCCTCGGCCAGATCAATGGCATCGGGGGTGGTGCCCAGAATAGGAATACCCTCGGCCTCCAACGCGTTGGCCAGTTTTAGCGGGGTCTGGCCGCCAAATTGCACAATCACCCCGTGAAGGGTGCCGTTTTGCTGTTCAACCCGCAGAATTTCCAACACTGATTCCAGCGTTAGCGGTTCAAAATACAACCGATCGGATGTGTCATAATCGGTTGAAACCGTTTCGGGGTTACAGTTGATCATGATGGTTTCATAACCGGCCTCGGTCAGGCTGTAACAGGCATGACAACAGCAATAATCAAATTCAATCCCTTGGCCAATGCGGTTTGGACCACCACCCAGAATAACCACTTTTTTGCGATCTGTAGGCCGGGATTCACATTCAACCTCGCCCATTACGGGGCTTTCATAGGTGGAATACATATAGGGCGTCTGGGCCTCGAATTCCGCGGCGCAGGTATCAATGCGCTTAAAGCTTGCAACCACGCCAAGTTCGGTGCGGTCATGGCGCACTTGTTGTTCGGTCCGGTTGGTCAGGGTGGCCAGCCGCGCATCGGAAAAACCCATCATTTTCAGGTTGCGCATATCATGGGCATTATGGGGCAGGCCTTTGATGGCAATATCGGTTTCCACCGCGATAATTTCGCGGATACGGGCCAGAAACCACGGGTCAAACTGGGTGATGTCAAACAGTTCGGTATCGGAAAAACCATAACGCATGGCATGGGCAATGATCAGCATGCGATCCGGTGACTGGATCGACAATGCCTTGGTCAGGGCTTTGTCGATGGCTTCTTGCGCTTCGGGGGTGGCGCCGATTTTGAAACGGGTCAGCCCCTGTTTTTCGCCATCGGTATATATCATATCGGTGCTGGACGGCATATCCGGCACGTCGATTTCATCAAACCCCGACAGGCCCGTTTCCAGGCTGCACAGGGCTTTTTGCACCGATTCGTGGAACGTGCGGCCAATGGCCATTGCCTCGCCGACCGATTTCATGGCGGTGGTCAATGTGGCCTCGGCGCCCGGGAATTTCTCAAAAGTAAAGCGCGGGATTTTGGTAACCACATAATCAATCGAGGGTTCAAAACTGGCGGGGGTGACTTTGGTAATATCGTTATCCAGCTCGTCCAGCGTATAACCCACGGCCAGTTTTGCCGCAACTCTGGCAATCGGAAACCCTGTGGCTTTGGAGGCCAAAGCTGACGAGCGCGACACCCGCGGGTTCATTTCAATTACCACCATACGGCCATCGGCAGGGTTCACCGCCCATTGCACGTTTGAACCGCCGGTCTCGACACCGATTTCGCGCAAAACCGCGATGCTGGCCGAACGCATGATCTGGTATTCTTTATCGGTCAGGGTCAGGGTCGGGGCCACGGTGATGCTGTCGCCGGTATGCACGCCCATCGGGTCAACATTTTCAATCGCGCAAATGATAATGGCGTTGTCGGCTTTGTCGCGCACAACCTCCATTTCAAACTCTTTCCAACCGACAAGGCTTTCGTCGATCAGAATTTGGGTGACGGGACTGGCATCAAGACCGCTGGCGCAAATATGTTCAAAATCGGCTTTGTTATAGGCAATACCACCGCCGGTGCCGCCCATGGTAAAGGCAGGGCGAATAACCGCTGGCAGGCCGATATCATCCAATGCATCCATGCATTCCTGCATGTTTTCGGCAATGGTGGCGCGGGGGTTTTCGATGCCCAGCCTATCCATGGCTTCGCGGAATAATTTACGGTCTTCGGCCATTTCAATGGCTTTGCGATCCGCGCCGATCAGCTCAACATTATATTTTTTCAGCACGCCCATATCATCCAGCGACAGCGCTGTGTTCAGCCCTGTTTGGCCGCCCATGGTAGGCAGCAACGCATCGGGGCGTTCCTTGGCGATAATTTTGGCCACGGTTTCGGGGGTTATGGGTTCAATATAGGTGGCATCGGCCATTTCGGGGTCGGTCATGATGGTGGCCGGGTTGGAGTTAACCAGAATAACCCGATAGCCTTCTTCTTTCAGGGCCTTGCAGGCCTGGGTGCCGGAATAGTCAAATTCGCAGGCTTGGCCGATAATAATAGGGCCAGCGCCGATGATCATGATGGATGAAATGTCTGTTCTTTTTGGCATACCGGTTCCGCGCGTTTGGCCGCGCATGGTTTTCGGGCGCGGGGAGAGATTCGTATAAGAGCTGCAAATTGGAGTGGTTATAATCGGTGGAGCATTAGGCGCAACCCCATGGTCGCTGTTGACATAACAGTTTTTGCAAAGATATCTACGGTGCGTAAACTCCATGCAGCACGTGTTTTGCCAATTTAACCGCGCTGCAACAAAAATTGCAGGATTTGCGCTGTTAGTATTGCCAAGCTTGCCTGTATTGGTAAAAAAACCCGATCGCGTTAAGCTAGGCCGCAGTTTGAACCGGATCATTGAATTGAATGGTGCGGCAAGCCCCAGCAGAAC
>JALSGU010000052.1 GCA_026982575.1 Paracoccaceae bacterium
TTTCCTATACGGAAACAGGGCATGTGTTGGTTGGCTGCCGCAGGCGCCCTGACGGCGTGGCTATCCAGGTGCTGGATACCGGCTCCGGATTCGCCGGGAACGACGTCAAAGCCACAAAAGAAATCGAAGGCGGGCCTCCCTCGGGGGAGCACGGGCTTGGCCTTGCTATCTGCCGCCGCCTTTGTAAACAAATCGGCGCGCAGCTATCTATCACCTCGATCAGAGGTCAGGGAACCATTGTGGAAGTGTTCATACAAGCGCCCGCCAACAGCGATACTTTCGGAAAAAACAAATTGTAAACGCCGCAAAGCTAGCCCGCTGTGGCGTTCATTTTGATGATGCGGGCACAGGTAAAATGGTGTGAACCCCACGCCCCAAATTACCAAAGGGAGGCAATTCAAGGATCGGGTCAAGCAACACAGAATGCCAGCTGATCAAGCCATTGCCAATTTCAAGCATAGCTTATTTCAATATAATTTGTAATACTTAATGATTAATTCACACTTTCCATCGACTTATGCCCAAGTTAGTGGTTATTGTGCGGCGGGCTCGGCAATTCGGGTTTAACGGTTGGGTCAAAATAACCCCTTAACGCCAAAAAAAACCGTTCAACTTCGGGCAAAATTGCCTTGTAATATGAAAGTTGCGACAACCAAATGTCTCCTGCTTCAGCTTTGAAAACAGCCTCACCTTTAGAATCCACCGCAAAAGATGCTCGTAACTGGGTTCGGATATTGGCCAAATACCGCGAACCTAATACCGGCCGTTCCATTTTTGAACTTTCGGTCAGTATCTTGCCGTTTTTTGCGCTATCGCTGTTGGCGTTTTTTGCGCTGTCGGTAAGTTACTGGCTGGCTTTTGCAATTGCGTTGCTTAATGGCGGGTTTCTGGTGCGGCTGTTTATCATTCAGCATGATTGCGGCCATGGCAGCTTTTTTGCCAACCGCCACGCCAATAACTGGTTGGGGCGGATGTTGGGGGTGCTTACCCTGACCCCGTATAAAGTCTGGCGTCGCACCCATGCTATTCACCACTCCAACGCCGGCAACCTTGCCAAGCGCGGGGTTGGCGATGTCTATACGATGACGGTCAGCGAATATAACCAGCAATCCACCCTTCGGAAGATTCAATACCGGATGTATCGTAGCCCGTTATTTTTGTTTGGTATGGTGCCCTTTTTGCTGTTTTTCTTGCAAAACCGCCTGCCCTTTGGCCTGATGACTTCGCGGGAATACTGGTTAAGCGCCATGGGCACCAATATTGCCATTGCCGCGGCGATTGCGTTGCTGCTCTGGCTTGGCGGATTGGCCGGTGTTCTGCTGGTGTTTTTACCTACGGTGCTGGTGGCGGCAACTTTAGGCATGTGGTTGTTTTATGTTCAGCACCAGTTTGAAGACACCGAATGGAACAACGAAAGCGATTGGCAATTGCATGATGCAGCCCTTAACGGCAGCTCTTATTATGTGCTTCCGGCGGTGCTGCGTTGGTTTAGCGGCAATATCGGCGTGCATCATGTGCATCATCTTTACAGCCGCATCCCGTTTTATCGCCTGACCGAGGTGCTTCGCGATAATTCCGTGCTGGCAACCATCAATCGTATGACCCTGCGCGAAAGCTTTGCCTGTGCCCGCCTGCATCTGTGGGATGAACAAAACCGCAAACTGGTTTCTTTTTCACAAGCGCGCTAGTGGCCGAATTAATGCAGATGCGGGAATAAATAAAAAGGGCCGGTGCGATACCGGCCCTTTTTATTTAACGCACCACATAAACCGAACAATCGGAATGGCGCACTACCCGCGCCGCATTTGGCCCAAGCAGGTAATCCTTGAAATCGGGCTTGTGGGCGCCAATGACAATCAGATCACTATTGGCGGCCTCTGCGGTTTTCAGGATTTCCTCATAGGCAGATCCGGTGGCCACAATATGGCGCACCTTTTCATTTACTTCGGCACCCAAAACCCCCTCAACCAGCTTGTTCAGCACGGTTTTGGCCTCTGTATTGGCTTTTTTGGTGTGGTCGGCGTTAAAAAAACTGCCAACCACGCTCATGCCGAAATCCGGCACAACCGTAATAACATCCAGTTGTGCATCGTTCAGTTCGGCAAACTGGGCTGCTACCTCCAATACAGCGGTTTCGACAATCGGTTGACTAATATCAACCGCACACAGAATAGATTTTATCATGTTCTTGCTCCATATTTGGTAATACGACGGCGCTGCATCAGCACAATCATGCCCAGCAACAAAAATGCCGGAATGAACATCAATTCTTTTGGCAACTGGTCGGCAGGTGCCTGCACAGATGTCACCGTTACCGGATCATCATAATAGAAATCAAACGCGCCAAGGGTTTTGAAAAACTCTGATCCCGGCATGGGTTCATCCATCGCCATTACATCACCGCTTGGCAATAACATCAAGCCAAGCGCGGCAAGGCGCTCATCGCCGGTTGCCTGATCGCCAACCGGCAATACCAATGTGGTGTTTTTCATTTCAAGCGTGTCAAAATCGGGGCCGCTAACCACGATCCGCATCTGACTGCCGGTTTCAGCAGCAGCAATGGTTTGGCTCAGCTCCATCGGATTGATGTTTTCAAATGGCGGCTGAATACGGTTCATAAAGAAATCAGGCCGGAACAGCACAAATGCCACAAAGATCAACATCAGGCTTTCATAGATTTTAGAACGGGTCAAAAACCAGCCCATAGTGCCCGCAGTAAACATCAATATGGCAATGGTTGACGTTATCGCCACCATGATCCCGCCCATCCATGTCACATCTATCAACAATAAATCAGTATTGAAAATAAACACAAACGGCAAGGCTACGGTACGAAGCGAATAGAAAAACCCGATAAATCCGGTTTTAATCGCATCGCCGCCTGACACCGCCGAGGCGGCAAAGCTGGCCAGCCCCACCGGCGGCGTTACATCTGCCATGATGCCGAAATAGAACACAAACAGATGCACCGCGATCAAGGGCACAACCAGCCCGTTTTGGGCACCAAGCTGCACAATAACCCCCGCCATAAGCGACGACACCACAATATAGTTTGCCGTTGTCGGCAAACCCATACCAAGGATCAAGGATAACATCCCCACCAGTAACAGCATGGCCACCAGATTGCCTGCCGAAAGAAATTCGACAAAATCCGCCATCACCAGACCAAAGCCGGTCAGGGTAACCGTGCCCACGATCACACCCGCGGTTGCGGTTGCAAGGCCAATACCGATCATGTTGCGTGCGCCCTCGATCAAGCCCTGAAACAGATCAACCACGCCGGCCTTCATTTCGGCAACCACAGTATCCTGCTTGCGGAACATGGCCTTTAGCGGACGTTGGGTCAGCAAAATGCCAAACAAAAGGAAAGTCGCCCAAAAAGCCGAAAGGCCGGGGGATTTTTGTTCGATCATCAGGAAATATACCAGCACCAGAATCGGCAACAGGTAATACAAACCGGCTTTATAGATTTTCGGAATGTCCGGCAATTCAACCACGCTTGCATTCGGGTCATCCAATTCCAGATCATCAACCGTGGATGCAACCTTGACCAAAAGAATATAGGCCACAAATACCATCAGCGCCAATACCCATGCCGCACCTTCGGGCACCAGAGCAACAATCAACCCTACGGGAAATTTCATTGCATAGCTCAGCAGCGCAAATGCCCCGAAAAACATAAACATGCCCATCACGGTGCGAAACAGGTTTACAACCTTGTTGCCAATGGTTGGCATGTTGTTTTTAACCGCTTCGAGATGCACAATATATACCAGCGCAATATAGGAAATCAGGGCCGGTAAAAACGCATGGGTGATCACCTCGACATAAGAAATGCCTACATATTCCACCATCAAAAACGCCGCGGCGCCCATCACTGGCGGCATGATCTGGCCATTAACGCTGGATGCAACCTCGACCGCACCCGCTTTTTCGGAACTGAACCCAACCCGCTTCATCAACGGAATGGTAAATGTTCCGGTGGTTACCACATTGGCAATCGATGACCCTGAAATCAGGCCGGTAGCAGCAGAACCAACCACCGCCGCCTTGGCGGGACCACCACGAAGATGGCCAAGCGCACCAAATGCCATTTTGATAAAATAATTGCCCGCGCCTGCTTTGTTCAGCAAGGCGCCAAACAATACAAACAGAAACACAAACCGTGTAGAAACGCCCAGCGCAATGCCAAACACACCCTCGGATGTGATCCACATATGGCTCATGGCTTTTTTCAAGGATGCACCTGCCCAGCGGATTGAATCCGGCACCACGGCTGCATCGCCGTAAAATACGTATAAAAGAAAAATAACCGCAATAATTGCCATTGCCGGCCCTAATGACCGCCGCGCGGCCTCAAACAGCAATATCAGGCCTGCCAGCGCAAACCACTTGTCCATGTTATCAGCTAAGCCGCCCGAGGCGACGATTTTGTTATAAAAGAAATAGCCATATAGCGCGATAAACGCCCCGACAGACGCAAATATCCAGTCATGAATCGGGATATAATTGCGCGGGCTGGATTTAAGCATCGGATAGGCCATAAAGGCCAGAAAAATTGCAAAAGCCAAATGAATTTGCCGCGAGTTGTTAATAATATCGCCCGGTAAAATAATATTGGATACCGGCGAGGCCAAAAGAATTTGAAACAAAGACCAGACCACGGCAACGATGGATAAAAACATCCCGACATGGCCCGAAGGGTTGCGTGCACCAGAATCGCTGGATGCGACCATTTCCTGAAGCTCTTCTTCGCTCAGGCCACCGGATTTTTCGGTTTTCTCAGACATTATCGTCCTCCCTCGGACATCGCCATTTTGGCGGTTATTTTTATGTAATAATGGCAGGAGCGGAAAACCGCTCCTGCCGATAATGTGTCTGGATCAAATACTTATTCAATCCAGCCTTGCTCACGGTAATACCGCGCCGCACCGGGGTGCAATGGCGCGGAAAGACCGGCAGTCGCCATTTCTTGTGGATCAAGATTGGCGAAAGCAGGGTGCAGCTTGCGGAAATCATCAATGTTGTCAAACACGGCTTTCACCAGCACATAAACAACATCGTCAGAAACATTTGCCGAGGTTACAAAAGTTGCACCAACACCGAATGTTGCGACATCGGCATCGTTACCACGATACATGCCGCCCGGAATTGTGGCGGAACGGTAATAATCATTTTCCTCGATCAACGCATCAATGACAGGTCCGTCAACGGTGACCAGAACCGAATCACAGGCGGTAGTTGCTTCCTGGATCGAACCGGAAGGATGGCCAACGGTATAAACCATCGCATCAATCTGGTTGTCGCAAAGGGCTGAAGACTGCTCAGCTGCTTTCAGCTCTGTTGCCAGTGCCAGATCATCGGTGGTCCAGCCCATGGCCTCTAGCACGACTTCCATTGTGCCGCGCTGACCGGAACCGGGGTTGCCGATATTTACGCGCTTGCCCTGAAGATCAGAGAAATTGGTGATGCCCGCATCGGCGCGCGCCACAACTGTAAACGGCTCGGGGTGAACCGAGAATACCGCACGCAGGTCTTCGAACGGACCGGCATCCGCAAACTTGGATGTGCCGTTATAGGCGTGATACTGCCAATCGGATTGGGCAACACCGAATTCCAGCTCGCCTTCGCGGATGGTATTGATGTTGTAAACCGAACCGCCGGTGGATTCCACCGAACAGCGCACGCCGTGGTCACGGCGGCCTTTGTTTACCAAACGGCAAATCGCGCCGCCTGTCGGGTAATAAACCCCTGTGACACCGCCGGTGCCGATGGTGATAAATTGCTCCTGGGCGATTGCCGCCGGAGCCATCATGGTGCTGACAGCGACCGCTGCAACACTAAGTTTCACTTTATTAAACATCTATATCTCCCTGATTGATGTTGGTTGAATTATCAATGGCCCAATATTTCATCGAGCCGGTGATTACGGGCTTCTACGTTCGATATACGCTTTTGCGCATCGGGTCCAGCGCGAGCAACAAGCATGCCGATTATTATTTCGATCAGTACAATTGTTGCCGCATAAGACGAGAAGAATTGTGGGCTGTCTGTTTGCAAGACAAATCCGGCATCCGCGTGGCGTAATGCCGGACAATTTCGGGTATCGGTGATTACAGTAACAAATGCACCCTGGGATTTGGCCATTTCAGCCACCTGCAAGGCATGTTTCGCAAAAGGCGGCTTGGTAACAATCAAAATTGCATCCTGCTGGCCCAAATCTACCATCATACTGCCGGTAGACGCGCCAACACCGCTGGCAAGCCGGTATTTGCTGCTGAAAAAACTGGCCAGATAAGACATATATTCAACAATGCCGGTTGACCCGAGAACCCCGAGCAACAACACCCTGTTTGCCCGGTGCATGGCCTCGACTGCCGATTCCAGCATTTGCTGATCAATGCCATCCGCCATCGCATCCACATTGGCCACACACGCCTTTGACTGACGCAACAACAGCGGATCATACTCTCCCGAACGGGCATCATGCTGTAGCTGTTCGGCCTTGGCGGAAAAGGATGTCATCTTTTTATAAACAGAACCCCGCGCCAGTTCGCGCAGATCCTCATAAGCATCAAACCCCAAAGCCCGCGCCAAACGTGAAAACGTTGCCGGTGCCAACCCGCTGGCCGCAGAAACAGACCTCAAACTGCGGGTCGCCACATCCACAGGGTTTGCAACCACATAATCCGCCGCCACGCGCAATTGCTGGCTAAGCGCATCGTATTCCTTCAGCAGTTGGTTTTCGAACAAGTTGTCCAAAGGCATGGGCAGTCCTCAACAGATCACCGCAGAAAAACATTTGTTTCACATCTTGTCAACCGCTGAAACAAATGTTTCACTATCATTTGTCGCATAGCTTACAGGCCCCTATTTATGACCCATATCTTTCACCGAAACAGCCGCACCGTTCCGCCGGAAATATCCCATGGGAAAGGCGTGTATCTATATGATAATACTGGAAAACAATATTTTGACGGCTCTGGTGGTGCGGCGGTTTCCTGCCTTGGCCACAGCGACGCCGCAGTAACCGAAGCCATCAAGAATCAGCTTGATAAAGTCGCTTTTGCCCATAGCGGATTCTTTATATCCGCCGCCGCAGAATCACTTTCGGACAAGCTGATTGCGAATGCGCCCCAAGGGTTGGACAAAGTTTATATTGTTTCCAGCGGTTCCGAAGCCATGGAATCAACCCTTAAACTGGCGCGGCAATATTTTCTGGAAATCGGCGAGCCAACCCGCCACAAAGTCATTGCGCGGCGCCAAAGCTACCACGGCAACACCCTTGGCGCGCTGGCCACCGGCGGTAATATGTGGCGCCGTGAACCCTTTGCGCCCTTGATGATCGAAACCAGCCATATCGCGCCCTGTTACGAATATCGTGACAAACAAACCGGCGAAACCGCGCAACAATACGGGTTGCGGGCTGCCAATGAGCTTGAAACCGAAATTCTGCGTCTGGGCGCGGAAAATGTCATGGCGTTTGTGGCCGAACCGGTGGTTGGCGCAACGGCAGGCGCGGTGCCGCCGGTTCAGGGCTATTTCAAACGTATCCGCGAGATATGCGACCAATACGGGGTATTGCTGATCCTCGACGAGGTGATGTGCGGCATGGGGCGCACCGGCACCCTGTTTGCTGTCGAACAAGAAGGAATTTCGCCCGATATTACCGCAATAGCCAAAGGGCTGGGGGCAGGATACCAACCCATCGGGGCCATGCTCTGCACTGCCAAGATCCATGACGCCATCAAAGAAGGCAGTGGATTTTTCCAGCATGGCCATACCTATATGGCCCACCCCACAGCCAGCGCCGCCGCGCTTGCGGTGCTGGAACGGTTGGTCGATGACAGGTTGGTGCAACGCAGCTTTGAAATGGGTGAAAAACTGCAACAGGCACTGGAAAGTGCTTTTGGGCTGCATCCGAACATAGGCGATATCCGGGGCCGAGGCCTGTTTCGCGGCCTTGAATTTGTGTCGGACCGTGACAGTAAGACCCCCTTCCCGCCCGAAGCCATGATCACCAAAAAACTGAAAAAAGCCGCGTTCGAGGCTGGATTAATCTGTTACCCTATGGCAGGCACCATTGATGGTAAAACCGGTGATCACTTGTTGCTGGCACCTCCGTTTATTATTGCAGATCACCATATTGATGAAATCATCACCAAGCTCTCCACTGCATTCAAGGCGATATTCTGATGGCGCTGGCACAATTGATGGTGGCCCCCAACGGCGCAAGACTGGGCAAATCCGACCACCCTAACCTGCCCGTAACCACACCCGAAATCTGCCAAACTGCTGCTGAATGTTTTGCCGCAGGCGCAACCGCCCTGCATTTGCATATTCGCGATGATCAGGGCAGGCATTTGCTTGATGCGGGAAAATACCGCGAGACGATCGCCGAGCTGGCCAGAACCGTGCCCGATATGGCCATTCAAATTACCTCGGAAGCCGCCGGAATTTATGGCCCCGAACATCAGCGCAATATGGTGCTTGATGCCAAAGCCGGGTCTGTTTCTGTTTCAGTCAGGGAAATGGCAGTGGAATCCGACACATCCATCACCCGCCGGTTTTATCAGGATTGTATCGCCGGTAAAATCGAGGTCCAGCATATTATTTACGCCCCGCAGGAATTAGATATTCTGGCCAGCGCAATCCCGAAAAAGCACTTTAATGCCAACAGCTTGCAATTGCTTTTTGTGCTTGGCAGATACGGCAAGGGCGGCGCAAGCGGCCCTGATGCGCTATTGCCCTTTCTGGCAAAGCTGAAAGCAGCAAAAATCACCCCTGACTGGGCTGTTTGCGCCTTTGGCCAACAAGAAACCAACTGCCTGATCCACGCCCATAAACTGGCAGGAAAAATGCGGGTCGGGTTTGAAAATTCGCGGCTAAATCAAAACGGCACAACAGCCGGATCAAATGCCGAACGGGTAAGCGAGATTATAAGTCTGGTAGGCCCGGTAGGACTCGAACCTACGACAAAAGCGTTATGAGCGCTCTGCTCTAACCAACTGAGCTACAGGCCCGCCTCCGCGCTTCTTACCTGCTGCAATATGGCGGGGTCAAGGGTGTTTCCTTTTGAATTCAGATGGTCTAGATCTGCGCCAAACAAGAGGCAAAGGATATGGTCATGGAAAAGCGCCAAAATGGTCTTACATATGCGGATGCAGGCGTGGATATCGACGCGGGCAACGCGCTGGTTGAACGCATAAAGCCCATGGCAAAAAGCACAAAGCGCAGCGGCGTGATGGATGGTCTGGGCGGGTTTGGTGCGATGTTTGACCTCAAAGCCGCCGGATACAAAGACCCTGTTTTGGTGGCGGCAACCGATGGTGTTGGCACCAAGCTGCGCATTGCCATTGATACCGGAATTCTTGATACGGTCGGCATTGATCTGGTGGCGATGTGTGTTAACGATCTGGTATGTCAAGGTGCCGAACCGTTGTTTTTTCTGGATTATTTCGCCACTGGCAAGCTGGATATTGATGAGGCCGCACAAGTCATTGATGGCATCGCAAAGGGCTGCCGCCTGTCTAATTCGGCGCTTGTGGGCGGCGAAACCGCCGAAATGCCCGGCATGTATAGTGCCGGTGATTTTGATTTGGCAGGTTTTTCCGTAGGCGCGATGGAGCGCGGCAAAATGCTGCCCGATGGCGTTTCCGATGGCGATATTTTGCTGGGCCTGAAATCCAGCGGATTGCATTCCAACGGCTATTCGCTGGTGCGTAAAATTGTTGAGAATTGCGGCCTTGCATGGGATGCGCCCTGCCCGTTTGATGATGGCACATTGGGCGCGGCCTTGCTGACACCCACCAGGCTTTATGTGCGCTCTGGCCTTGCGGCGTATCGTGCGGGTGGCTTGCATGCGCTGGCCCATATCACCGGCGGCGGCTTAACCGAAAACCTGCCCCGCGCCCTGCCTGCGGGTCTGGGCGCAGAAATTAATCTGGACGCGTGGGTCTTGCCCCCTGTCATCAAATGGCTGGTGGATCAGGCCGGTATGGCACAGGCGGAATTGCTGAAAACATTTAATTGCGGCATTGGCATGATCGCGGCGGTGGCCCCTGATCGCGCCGAGGCATTACAGGCGATATTTGAAGACAATGGCGAGGTTGTCGTGCCAATGGGCCATGTGGTTTCAGGCAACAGCATCACCTATTCCGGCGCGTTAAAATGAAAAAACGGGTTGCCATTCTGATCTCGGGTGGCGGCTCCAACATGGTGGCGCTGGCGCGCAGCATGGGGGCAGACCACCCCGCCAAACCGGTATTGGTGCTATCAAACAACCCAGACGCGGCTGGGTTGCAAAAAGCCGCTGATCTGGGCATTCCGGCCAGCACCATTGACCACCGCCAATTCAGCACCCGCACTGCATTTGAGGATCAGCTGCATACAGCCCTGTTACTGGCCAAGCCCGATATTATCTGTCTTGCCGGTTTTATGCGTATTCTTACGCCGGAATTCATTGGAAAATGGCAAGGCAAAATTCTGAACATCCACCCGTCGATCCTGCCGCTGTTTCCGGGCTTGCACACCCATCAACGCGCGCTTGATGCGGGTATGGCGGTGCATGGCTGCTCTGTGCATCTGGTTACGCCGGAACTGGATGGCGGGCCAATTCTGGGGCAAGCCGTTATTCCGGTGAATACAGGCGATAACCCCGCTGATCTGGCGGCGCGGCTTTTGCCGATGGAGCATAGACTTTACCCGAAAGTGCTGCGAGAATTTGCACTGAACAGCAAAGCAAAAACCAGCCTTTTGATCCAGGGAAAATAATATGAAATTCATGCTCCGCGATGAAGCCCGCCAAACAGAGCGCCGCACCCCGATCACCCCCGATGATGCAAAGATATTTATGAATGCAGGCTTTGAATTACAGGTGGAATGCAGCCAAAAACGGATTTTTCCCGATGCTGAATATGCAGCAGCCGGATGCGAATTGAT
>JALSGU010000053.1 GCA_026982575.1 Paracoccaceae bacterium
CGGCTGAAAATGATCTCGGATGTGTCTTGTGATCCGTTCAGCGATTTTAACCCTTTGCCGGTTTACACCGCGCCAACATCTTGGAAAAAACCGTTCCTTGATCTTGGCAACGGTGCGGAAATCACCGCCATTGACAACCTGCCCTCGATGCTACCGCGCGAAGCCTCGATTGATTTCTCCAGCCAGTTGATAAAATCATTGTTGGCTTATCCAAACGGGGCCGAATGGGTTGCAGCCCGCGCAGCCTTTGACAAAGCGGCCCATCATGCCTGACCCTGCTTCCAGCATTCGGAGCTCAGGACCGGCAAGCGACGAAAATTTCAATTTAACCTGCCCCTAATACTCTTCCATCAGACCAGCGTGACAGAACCCGTGTTCCGAAAATAATAATATTTTACAACTTGCCTACTTCCGTTAGGCTAGCCCAGCGAAACAGGGAAGAATTCGAGATGGGTTTCAAATCAATACAAGATACGCAGGAACAATTGGCCAATGTGGGGTATGTCTGCGGGCGTGCGCTGGCCACCGTGGTTTTTTTGTCACTTAAACTTGGCCGCCCGCTTTTTCTTGAGGGCGAGGCAGGTGTTGGCAAAACCGAAATCGCAAAGGCGCTGGCCGCTGCGCTTGAGCGACGGTTGATCCGGCTGCAATGTTATGAGGGGCTAGACGCATCAAGCGCCGTTTATGAATGGAATTTCGCCGCACAAATGATCGCCATTCGCACAGCCGAGGCCACCGGCTCCAAGGATCGTGATGCATTAAATACCGAATTATTCAGCGAAAACTATCTGATCCGCCGCCCCTTGCTGGAAGCCATGTCCAAACAAAAAGACGGCCCGCCCGTATTGCTGATTGATGAGCTGGATCGCACAGATGAACCCTTCGAGGCATTTTTGCTAGAGGCGCTTAGCGATTTTCAGATCACAATCCCCGAACTTGGCACGATCAAAGCCCCCGAACCGCCGATTGTTATTATTACCTCGAACCGCACCCGAGAGGTGCATGATGCGCTAAAACGCCGTTGCCTGTATCACTGGGTTGATTACCCTGATTTTGAACGCGAGCTGGAAATTCTGAATGCGCAGGTTCCAGAGGCCAGCAAAAACCTTAGCCATGAAATTGTCGGCTTTGTTCAGCGGCTTCGTGATGAAGACCTGTATAAAAAACCCGGCATGGCAGAAACCATAGATTGGGCAAAATGCCTGTTGGCGCTGGATGTGATTGAACTATCTCCGCAGGTGATCGCCGACACGTTGGGGGCAATTTTGAAATATCAGGATGACATCACCCGCATCACCGGACCCGAGGCCAAAAGAATACTCGACGATGCCAAGGCAACCTCCGGTATGTCGGAATAATGGCGGTATACGCAAAACTTGAAATCCCCGAAAAAGGTGAAATTGTCGCCAATATCACCCATTTTGCCCGCGCTTTGCGAAAATCGGGCCTGCCGGTTGGGCCGGGCCGTATTGCCGACGCCATTCGCGCCATAGATGCGGCCGGCTTCAGTAATAAACAGGATTTTTTCTGGGCTTTGCATGCCTGCTTTGTGTCGCGCCCCGACCAACGCGAGGTGTTTGCACAGGTGTTCCGGCTGTATTGGCGTGATCCGCAATATCTGGAACATATCATGGCCATTCTGATGCCGGCCGCACGGGGTTTGCAAGAAGAACACAAAGCAAAAGCCGCCGAGCGCCGCGCCGCCGAAGCATTGCTGGATGGCACCAAAAACAATGATATAGAAACGCCGGAATCCGAACGGGAGACGGAATTCGACATTGATGCCTCAATGACCTTTTCTGTTAAAGAAAACATTAGAAATATTGATTTTGAACAAATGACCATGGCCGAAATGGCCGAGGCCAAACGCCTGATTTCAAAAATCACCCTGCCTGTTCGCCCGCTTGCATCGCGCCGCACCCGCGCCGCAAATCACGGCCAAATGGCCGATTGGCGCGCCACCATGCGCGGCGCGATGCGGTTTGGCGGCGACATTCAGAAACTGGCAAAAAAACAAAGGCAAATCCGCTGGCCCAACCTTGTGGTGCTTTGTGATATTTCCGGTTCCATGTCGTCTTATTCACGGGTGATCCTGCATTTTTTGCATGCAGCCAGCAATGCAAAAGGCACCGGCTGGGCGCAGGTGCATGCCTTTACTTTTGGCACAGAACTTACCAACATCACCCGCCATCTGCGCAATCGTGACGTTGACGAGGCATTGAATCTGGTCGGCACCCAAGCCAAAGACTGGAAGGGCGGCACCCGCATTGGCGATTGCCTGCACAGTTTCAACCGCGACTGGTCGCGCCGTATTATGGGGCAAGGTGCAGTGGTTTTGCTGATCACCGATGGGCTGGACCGGGACGATTCACAAGGTTTGGGGGCAGAAATGGAACGCTTGCGGCTTTCGGCCAAAAAAGTAATCTGGCTGAACCCGCTGCTGCGCTGGGACGGGTTTGCGCCCAAGGCCCGCGGCATTCGTGAAATGCTGCCCCATGTTGACAGTTTCCGTGCGGGCCATAACATTGAATCGCTGCAATCGCTTGCGGATGCACTGTCAAAACCCGAAGATATCGGCGAAAAAGCGCGGTTGATGACGATGATAAGGAAAAATAATGGCTGAATTTGACCAGATACCAGAACAGGCATTGGCGTGGTTTAACGCTGGCAAAGGCGCTGTGCTGGCCACGGTGGTTCAAACCTGGGGTTCCGCACCTCGCCCTGTCGGGGCTCAGCTTGCGATCAGTGGCAATATGGAAATGGCAGGGTCGGTATCGGGGGGCTGTGTTGAGGGCGCGGTGGTTGAAGAGGCCATCGAGGCGTTACGAACCGGAAAACCCCGCCTGTTGCAATACGGGGTAAGCAATGAAGACGCCTTTGCGGTCGGCATGGCCTGTGGCGGGGAAATCCATGTGCTGGTGGAACCCGTGGGGGTTGGTCAGGGGCCGGATGCAGATTTGCTTGAAAAGCTGGTGCAACAACGCGCCAAACGTCATGCCGCTGCCTATCTGGTAAACACCAAAACATGGCAGCGCCAGATTGTAGACCGGCATTTTGATCTGAACGGTTTGCGCCAACGCTTTGCTGGCGACATGTCGGGGTTTGAGGGCGACTGGTTTATCAATATCCACAACCCGCCGCTTCGGATGATTGTGGTTGGCGCCGTGCATATTGCCCAGCCATTGCTGCAAATGGCGCGGCTTGCGGGGTATGACACGGTGTTGGTTGACCCGCGAGATGCCTTTGCAAACAAGGCCCGGTTTCCTGACCAGAATCTGGTGCTTGATTGGCCCGATACAGCGCTGAAAGCGCAACGTCTGGACATGCGTGTTGCCGTTGTCACCCTGACCCATGATCCCAAACTGGATGATCCGGCCATCAAAACCGCGCTCCATTCCGATGTGTTTTATCTGGGCTGTCTTGGGTCATCCCGCACCCATGCAAAGCGCCTAAAACGCCTGTCAGAGGCAGGATTTTCCCAAGCGCAGCTTTCTAAAATCCATGCGCCTGTCGGGGTTGATATCGGATCAAAAACCCCTGCCGAAATTGCCATATCCATCATGGCAGAAATCACCGGGTGTCTGCGTCGCCCCGAGACCCGCCGATGAAATTCGGGCCGGTTTCTATTGCCAATGCCAAAGGCGCCATTCTGGCCCATTCCCTGAACCTGTCGGGCCGGCATTGGCGCAAAGGCCGGATTTTATCCGAAAAAGACATCAAGACGCTGCAAAAGCTGGGCATTGAAACGGTTACAGTTGCACAGTTGGGGCCGGATGATCTGGGCGAGGATCAGGCCGCTGAAATACTGGCCAAAAACATGGCTATTGGGCAACAGGGATTACGGCTTGGAGGGGCCGCAACCGGACGGGTCAATATATACGCCAAATCCGCAGGGATTTTGTGTGTTGACGCCCTTCGCATCAATGCCATCAATGCGCTATCGCCGGATTTTTCTGTCGCAACAGTAATGGATAAAAGCCGTGTTGCGGCGGGCGCGCTGGTGGCTACGGTAAAAATCATCCCTTACGGGGTTGGCAAAAATCTGGTTGAAGCGGCATTGGGCAACGCGGCGCTGGCCCTGCATCCGTTCCGGCTGGAAAATGCCAGCCTGATTTTATCCCGCACCAAAGGCATGAAGCCCGGCCTGATTGAAAAGGCTCGTCTGGCGGTGGAAAAACGCCTGCAAGGCATTGGTTGCGCGCTGGATGATCTGGCCATTGTGCCCCATGAAGAACCCGCGCTGGCAGATGCTATCAACAAGGCCAAACACGATGTTGTTTTACTGCTGACCGGTTCCGCCACCTCTGATATTCATGATATCGGGCCAGGCGCGGTTGGTTTGGCCGGCGGCAAAGTAATCCGGTTTGGCATGCCGGTTGATCCGGGCAACCTGTTGTTTCTGGGCAATAAAGGCCACAAAACCATCATCGGATTGCCGGGCTGTGCGCGATCCCCTGCACTGAACGGTGCCGATTGGGTGTTGGAGCGCATCGCCTGTGGTATACCGGTAACCAGCGCGGATATTGCCAATATGGGGGTTGGCGGATTGTTAAAGGAAATCCCGACCCGTCCGCAGCCGCGCGCTGGCGTTTCCCCCCAGCCCGCCACGGCAAAGACCACGGTAATTTTATTGGCCGCAGGCGGTTCCAGCCGGATGCGCGGAGCAGACAAATTGCTGGAAAAAATCAACGGAGAACCCTTGTTGCGCCGTGCGGCCAATGCAGCAATTAATGCTAAAATCGGTGCGGTGCATGTGGTGATGCAGCCATCAAATGCACCGCGTGATGCCGCCATTGACGGCCTTGAAATCAACCGTATCGAGGCGCCCTTGTGGCATGAGGGCATGGCCGCATCCATTCGCGCCGGCATGGCCAGCATTCCCGAGGATTGTGATAGCGTGATTATTGCGCTGGCAGATATGCCTGAAATATCCAGCGACCATTTCAAATGTCTGTCCGCAGCGTTTGATCCGCTGCAAAACCACGAAATCTGCCGCGCTGTCACCAAAACCGGCGCGCCCGGCCTGCCGGTATTGTTCGGGGCACGGTTTTTCGAAACCCTGACAGGCCTGCAAGGCGATCGGGGCGCACGCGACGTAATCAGGGACGCCGACGAATTTCTGGTTGATGTCAAAACAGCGGGTGACGGCGCAATCATTGATCTGGACACCCCCGAAGCATGGGGAAAATGGCGTAAAAACAGGCCCTGAATAATTGATTGATCTATGGCCGGATATGCCGCAAGCTGTAAACCACAACAAAGCTTTGTAAAAGGTGGGCAAATATGGATCTTGACGGTAATATGGTAATCGCGGCAGATCGCCTGACAGTCTGGCGCGGGCTTAATGATCCAGAAATACTAAAAGCCAGCATCCCGGGATGTTCAGAATTGACCGGCAGCGCCAAAGACGGGTTTGATGCTGTGGTCACCCAAAAGGTTGGCCCCGTAAAAGCAACCTTTCGCGGCACCGTAACCTTGACAGATATTGTCGAAGGTAAAAGCTATCGGCTTAACGGCTCTGGCAAAGGTGGCGCAGCGGGGTTTGCCAAGGGTGGTGCCAACGTAACTTTGGAGGATGTTGATGGCGGCACAAAATTATCATATAAAGTAGAAGCAAAAATCGGCGGAAAAATGGCGCAGCTTGGTTCTCGCGTGATTAACGGGGTGGCCATCAAGCTTGCTGCGCAGTTTTTTGAAAATTTTGAAAATGCGGTTGCGCCTGAAAAAGAGGCCCCCGAGGATTCAACCACAGAACATAAAAAAATGCCCAAAAAGGGTTTTCTGACCTGGATACTTGGCTGGTTCAAAAAATAAGTGACAATCGGGAGGAAACAAATGTCATCTATATCAATGACCGTAAACGGGAAATCCGTTAGCGGAGAGGTCGAAGGGCGCACATTGCTATCGCAATTCCTGCGCGAAGACTTAAAATTAACCGGCACCCATATCGGCTGTGACACCAGCCAATGCGGCGCCTGCACGGTTTATGTTGACGGGCTGGCGGTAAAGGGCTGCACCATGCTGGCCGTTGAGGCCGACGGCGCGTCTGTCACCACCATCGAAGGTATGGCAAATGATGATGGCTCGCTTAGCGTCATTCAGGCGGCTTTTCAGGAACATCACGGCTTGCAATGCGGGTTTTGCACCCC
>JALSGU010000054.1 GCA_026982575.1 Paracoccaceae bacterium
GAGGCCATCAAAAACGCCCCGCATGTTACCACGCTGGAGCTGGTCAACAACCGTCTGGTGCCAAACGCCATGGAAACCCGCGCCTCGACCGGCGATTATAACCCGGGCACGGGCGATTATACGCTTTATACCACCTCGCAAAACCCGCACCTGACGCGGCTGTTGATTTCGGCCTTTGTCATGGGCATTCCCGAAAACAAGCTAACCATTATTGCCCCCGATGTGGGCGGTGGTTTTGGCTCTAAAATCTATCATTACGGCGAAGAAGCACTGGTGCTTGCGGCCTCGAAAAAACTGGGGCGCCCCGTCGCATGGACAGCAACCCGTTCCGAGGCATTTTTGACCGACGCCCACGGGCGCGACCATAAAACCACGATCGAGTTGGCAACAGATTTGGAGGGCAACTTTTTGGCCATCCGCACCAGCACTTTGGCCAATGTCGGGGCGTATCTGTCGAATTTCTCGACCGCCACGCCCACGTTTTTGCATGGCACCGTGATTGCCGGTAATTATACCGTGCCGTTAACCTATGTGAACGTAAAGGCCGTGTTTACCAATACCGCGCCGGTGGATGCATACCGTGGTGCCGGTCGCCCCGAGGCGACGTTTTCGGTGGAACGTGTCATTGATAAATGCGCGCGCGAACTGGGGTTAAGCCCGCTTGAAATTCGCCGCAAGAATTTCATCAGGAAAGAACAGTTTCCATTCGCCACCGCCGCCGGGCTGGAATATGATTCCGGTGATTATCATGCATTGATGGACAAGCTGGAAGAAATCGCCGATTTCAAGGGGTTTGCGGCGCGCAAGGCCGAAAGTGCCTCGCGCGGGCTGAAACGCGGGCTAGGGGTAAACACCTATGTCGAGGCTTGCGGGCTGGCGCCGAGCAATCTGGCAGGGGTGCTTGGTGCGCGGGTTGGCTTGTTCGAGGCCGCAACCGTGCGGGTCAATGCCACCGGCAATATTTCGGTGATGACAGGGTCGCACAGCCACGGGCAAGGCCATGAAACCGTGTTCCCGCAGCTGGTGGCAGATATGCTTGGCATGTCGGCTGATGATATTGATATTGTGCATGGCGATACCTCCAAAATTCCGTTTGGAATGGGCACTTACGGGTCGCGATCCATGTCGGTCGGCGGTTCGGCAATTGTGCGGGCCACCGAAAAAATAATTGCCAAGGCCAGCAAAATCGCGGCCCATATGATGGAGGCAGGCGAAGGCGATATCGAATTTAACGATGGCGTATTCAGCGTGGCGGGCACCGATAAAACCGTCAGCTTTCCCGAGGTGGCATTCAAGGCCTATGTGCCCCATGATTACCCCCATGACAAACTGGAACCGGGGCTGGAGGAAACCGCATTTTATGATCCGGCCAACTTTACCTATCCATCGGGCGCTTATGCCTGCGAGGTCGAGGTAGACCCCGAAACCGGCAAGGTAACCCTGTGTTCCTTTGCGGCTGCTGATGATGTCGGCAATGTTATCAATCCGATGATCGTTGAAGGCCAGATTCAGGGCGGGCTTGGCCAAGGGATTGGTCAGGCGCTGGTTGAAAACTGTGTCTATGATGCCGACGGGCAGCTTTTATCGGGCAGCTACATGGATTACACCATGCCGCGCGCTGACGATATGCCGTTTTTCACCACCGACCAAACTGCGCTAACGCCTTGCACCCATAACCCGCTCGGGGCCAAAGGCTGTGGCGAGGCTGGCGCGATTGGATCACCGCCAACCGTGATCAACGCGGTTGTTGACGCTTTGTCCGATCTGGGCGTAACCCATGTTGATATGCCTGCCAGCCCCGCACGGGTCTGGGCCGCCATTCAAGCTGCATCATAAGGAGAAAAGATCATGTATAATTTCGATTTTGAAAAGCCGGCTTCGATTGCGGATGCAGTTGCGGCACTGGCATCTGACGATGCACAGGCATTGGCGGGCGGGCAAACCCTTATCCCCACCATGAAACAACGGCTTGCGGCACCATCCAGACTGGTTTCTCTGGCGGGGATTGCTGAAATGAAGAACATAGGTTCTGCGGATGGCCTGTTGCGAATTGGCGGCAGTGTAACCCACGCAACCGTTGCCAATGGCGGCTATGGCGCTTTGTCTGAAATGGCAGGCAATATCGGCGACCCTACGGTTCGCAATCGGGGCACTATTGGTGGCAGTCTTGCTAATAATGACCCGTCAGCCGATTATCCGGCGGCTGTTTTGGCGTGTAATGCAACCATCCACACCAACGCGCGGTCAATCGCGGCGGATGATTTCTTTGACGGCATATTCACAACCACCCTTGATGATGGTGAAATCATCACCTCGGTTGAGTTTCCGGAACCAGCGATGTCCTGTTACAAAAAATTCGAACAACCTGCCTCGCGGTTTGCTTTGGTTGGGGTCTATGTTGCCAAAACCGCCGGCGGGGTTCGGGTTGCGGTCACGGGTGCATCGGAAGAAGGCGTTCACCGCTGGGCCGAGGCCGAAGATGCGCTGAACGCAAATTTCAACGCGGATGCCGTTGCCGGCCTTGAGGTTGGTGCGGACGGGTTGATCAATGACCTGCATGGCACCGCAGCCTATCGTGCGAACCTTGTAAAGGTTCTGACAAAACGCGCTGTTGCTGATTGCAAATAAAAAAATCCGGGTCGCAATAAATTGCGGCCCCGACCTATGCCTTTTGTTCATCGGGGTCAAATCGCGCCCATAAAACCGCCACACAAATTGCAAAGGGAATGGTGGCTTGGTAATACATGTAAACGCCATCCACCCATGCATAGACCAACAGAACATTGATCACAAAAAAGGCTGGCACATATTCCGGCCTTTTGATTTTTCGAATTTTCTTGAGCGCGGCAACCCACGCCGAGACAATAAGAACACCGGCAATAGTCGCGCCCAACCACCCCCATGCCAAGGCGACCTCTAATACAATGTTGTGCACATGAACCTGTTTTCTGACATCCTCTCCTCCCAACAGCAGTCTTTGACCAAATCCGTGCCCGAATACCGGTTTGTTTGCGATAGTATCGAGAGCAAATCGCCATTCATGAATGCGCCCTGAAGAAATTTTATCAACAGAATCCATCTCGAATGTATCCTTAAAGGAATTGAACACCCCGAACGCTTCGGATTGGGTTGAAAACTGTGTTGAAAGCACTGCGCCAATTACCAAGGGCAGCATACTTAGCAGTATAGCTTTGCGCGCCTTTGGAAACAGTAAAAACATAATGGGCAAAACCAGAATAAAAGCCGCAATTCCACCACGACTGCCAGACCAGAATAATGCTGTCCAAAGCAACAGCAGCCCGGCAAGGATCAGCAGTCTGAAACGGATTGTTTGATTCTGCGGTAATGCCAACAGGCCGGTCCCAATTGCAATCGCAATGGTCAGGGAAAATCCGTAAATACGGATATGCGCAAATCCGGGCACAAAATTCGGCCATAAATCATGTTCGGGGACTCTGTAATAAAACATCAAAGCCATAACCGGCACCGCAAGCACCACCGAGCAGAAAATCGCCCGGAGAGATCGGTCAATCAGCTGTTTCCCCGACCTTTCAAACAGGTTTTTCACAAAATAAGCCAGCGCAGCGATCAATCCGAAATCAACCAGCTTGTCAATTGAATAGGCAATATCGCCGGCACGGAAAACCGTTGTATACAACGCAAGAACAACCAGCATCAAAACTGCTACAGCCCATATTTTACCAACCGCCCCGGCCCTACCCCTGCTTGCACCAGTCAACGCCGCATAAAAAACAATTACGACTAAAAGTACCTGAACTAAAAGAGGTATATAAAATAGCGCCCGGTTTGGGTCTACATTGACGACCAAAGGCATTAGCATCATGGTTACCGGCAAAAGCAACAAGGCCACGGGCAGCCAGAAATCAGGCTGGTAGGGGTCGGGATTTTGATATTTCTGCATCAGTTCTAAAGGCCTTACTATTATCTTAGCGCAACCTAGTGAAGACTGGTCGCTTTTACAATTACCAAAGCCCAAAGACATATTGGCATGCCCGCAGGCAAGGTAATTTCCCCATTTTCGTAAGGTCCGCCGATAGAATTACGCGGCTAGTTTAAGTTTCATAGCAGGTGTGATCCAGCCGATGGCCATGTTGGGCCGGTCCACTGCCCGGCAAGACCTTGGCCCCGGTTTGCTTGCAAGGCCCCGGCGGAATGGGTTCATCGAAAGCTTCAACGGTAAACTGCGGCCCTCTCGAAGATGCAGCATCGCCTGCCTGATAGTAAACGAATGTCTAAACGAAAACCTGATCAGCTCACTTTCGGATGCGTAGGCAGTGCTGGAAAGCTGGCAGCTTAGGGTCAATCTAATCCGAAGGACGTTCCATGAAAATGGAGAATACTTGGGGCGCAGGTCACAGGCTAAGGCCGCAGCTTATGCTGCGGCCTTTTGTTTTCATCCATACCCCAAGGCATTAGTGGGTGCCTTTGTCCCAGTCGGATTGTTTGGGCAAGGTTTCGAACGTATGCTCGGGTGGCGGGTTTGGTAAGGTCCATTCCAGCGTATCGGCATGTTCGCCCCAATAGGCGTTTTTCTCTACTTTTTTGCCCCATTTCAGCGTGTAAAAAATGATACCGATGAAAAAGATAAAGGATCCAAAAGACAGGAACGCGCCCAAAGATGACAGATAGTTCCATTGTGCAAAGGCTTCGGGATAGTCCATATACCGGCGCGGCATACCCTGACGACCAAGAAAATGTTGCGGAAAAAATGTCAGGTTTGCGCCAGCAAACATCAACCAGAAATGCAGCTTGCCAGCCCATTCTGGGTATTGGCGACCCGACATTTTGCCGATCCAGTAATAGATGCCGGCAAAGATACAGAATACCGCACCCAGCGACATAACATAATGGAAGTGGGCAACCACATAATAGGTATCATGATAGGACCGATCCAGCGGCGCCTGTGAAAGCACAACGCCGGTAACCCCGCCAACGGTAAACAGAAACAAAAACCCCAAAGCCCAAAGCATGGGTGTTTCAAAGGTCAACGACCCGCCCCACATGGTTGCGATCCAGCTGAATACCTTGATGCCGGTTGGCACCGCAATCACCATGGTTGCCAGCATGAAATAGCTTTGCTGCGTGGTGGACATACCAACCGTATACATATGGTGCGCCCAGACAACAAAGCCCAGCGCGCCAATGGCAACCATTGCGTAAACCATCGGCAGATAGCCAAAGATCGGCTTCCTTGAAAAGGTTGATATAATATGGCTGATAATGCCGAAACCCGGCACGATAATCATGTAAACCTCGGGATGGCCAAAGAACCACAACAAGTGTTGATACAACACAGGGTCGCCGCCCCCCGCAGGGTCAAAGAAGGTTGTGCCAAAATTACGGTCGGTCAACAACATGGTGATTGCACCTGCCAGAACCGGCAGTGAAAACAGGATCAGGAACGCGGTAATGAAAATCGACCATGCAAAAAGCGGTGTTTTATGCAAGGTCATGCCCGGTGCGCGCATGTTCAGGAAGGTGGTGATCATATTGATTGCACCCAGAATAGAACTTGCCCCCGAAACATGGACCGCAAAAATTGCAAGATCCATGGAATATCCGCCCTCGATGGTCGAAAGCGGCGGGTAAAGCACCCAGCCAACGCCTGCTCCCGTCTGGCCGCTACCACTGGGGGCTAGCAACGAAGCAATACCAAGTGCGGCACCGCAAACATAAAGCCAGAAAGAAAGGTTGTTCATGCGCGGAAAGGCCATATCCGGCGCGCCGATCATCAGCGGCATGAAATAGTTGCCAAACCCGCCGAACAAGGCCGGAATAACCACAAAGAACATCATCAGAATGCCATGATAGGTGATCATCACGTTCCACAGATGGCCGTTTGGCGTGCATTCGCTAATGGCGGCGGGCAGTAATCTTGCGCCCTCGGTGCACATGTATTGAACCCCGGGGTTCATTAGCTCCATGCGCATATAAACTGTCATCAGAACCGAGATAAACCCGACTGCGGCAGATGTAAAAAGGTATAAAATACCGATATCTTTATGGTTTGTTGACATGAACCAACGGGTAAAAAACCCGGGGCGTGCATGTTCGTCATTGCCGTGTGCGGCTGCGTTTGCCATTATTATTCTCCTGACACGTGTCCCTATTGAGCGAATCTTTTGCAGATTTCTGCTCACTCCTCTTGGGATGGTTGTAAAACACCTTGTCCGCAGGCTCAACTGTTATGAATGCCGCATCTTGGCGGAATTGCCGGAAAACACATAACATTGCCGCGCAGAGCCGCATTTTTCCCTGTTTGTATGTTAGCTCGGTGTTTCAAACACGGTTTGAAAGCTGATCTTTAAGGCATTGTCCAGATCATCCATGCTGATATGCAGGCCCAGATCAACAAGGCTGGTAACGCCATAATCATTAATACCACAAGGAATAATGCCGCTGTAATGGCTTAGGTCAGGGTTTAGATTGATGGAAATACCGTGAAAGGTTACCCATTTGCGAATGCGCACCCCGACCGCAGCGATTTTGTCTTCGGCCAACGAACCATCGGCCAATCTGGGTTTGTCTGGCCGTATGACCCAAACCCCGACCCGACCGCTGCGGCGTTCGGCTGTAACGTCAAATTGCGCAAGGGTCTGAATTACCCATTCTTCCAGTTTCCAGACAAATTTGCGCACATCCTGCCCGCGTGTGTTCAGGTCAAGCATAGCATAAGCCACACGCTGGCCCGGCCCGTGATAGGTATATTCGCCACCGCGCCGCGATGGATAGACCGGAAACCGGTCGGGCATTACCAGGTCTTTTGCTTTGGCGCTGGTGCCCGCCGTATAAAGCGGTGGATGTTCCAAAAACCAGACTTCTTCGGGCCGGGTGCCATCAATGATGCCCCGGACCCTGCTTTCCATATGCGCCAGTGCATCAGGGTATTCAATTAATGTTTTGGAAATTTTCCACTGGGGCACGGTTAACCTCTTTGGCTGTAAAAGGGTGGCAAAGGCTTTTGCGAATCGGTGATTGTGATCGTATTTATAAGCGTTACCGGTTGAAGGGGGTGTTTTTGTCAAAGTTATCTTGAAAACATGAAAGATTAAAGGCGCTGTTGGTGAAAAATTCGGTTCTGTTTGCGGTTTTGTTTCTGGATGTAATTAATCTGTCGCCACCAATGCCCGCGCCAATTCCCATAATGGCAATAGCTTTTTGAACGGGTTATTTAACGGTGGCCAACGCGCCCGTGACCGCCAAGCAGCGGCCCAAGCCCAGCGCCGCGCCAATCGCAGAATTCTGACAGCGACCAGATGAAATATTGCCAAGGGTAATAATTGCGTTTTCTAAACGAATAACACTTCACAACCTCAAAAGCCGGTGCTAAACACCGCCCAGATTAGTGCGGTCGTGGCGGAATTGGTAGACGCGCAGCGTTGAGGTCGCTGTGGGGTAACACCCGTGGAAGTTCGAGTCTTCTCGACCGCACCAGTTTACTTTTCAGTGAAATTCCATACAAAAACCAAATCATTACAGACACTTGCGGATCTAAAAGCCGTTTTCACGGCCATACACCAAGTGCTCGTTAAAGGCCAATCTTAGCACTGTTTTGCGCAGGGCCAGTTCGCCATTCTTCCATATATTCCAATCGGACTGGCAGTGCCTGTCGTTCCAATTCTGGCAAACCAACCCTTACTGGATGCAAATGAATATTCTGCCCAAAGGCGGGCCAGTGCCCAATTATTTAACGCTTAAAGGGTCGGGTCATGAAATTGAGCTGGGTGCATTTTTATCACCACAAGAACGGATAACCCTGCGCCAGGATATTGAAACCGCATTGCGCAACCTTGGTCAAAACCGAATGGATTAGCCCCCTTTCCTTCTTTGCGCGGCTCAGGTAATTTCACGGGTAAACTCGGGAAATATTTATGCTCTATAATTCTGCAAAACAATGGAACACCGCCGCGCATAAACGCGTGGCGCTGATTGGCATGTCGGGGCTTGGCAAAACCTATCTTTCGGAAATGCTACGCAGCACTGGCGGCTGGTTTCATTACAGCGTCGATTACCGCATTGGCACGCGGTATATGGGTGAACATATCGTTGATAATTTTAAGCGCGAAGCCATGCAAAACCCGTTTTTGCGCGATCTGCTAAGGTCAGACAGCATTTATATCGGCTCAAACATCACCTTTGAAAACCTGTCGCCGCTTTCCACTTACCTCGGCAAACCGGGCGATCCGGCCAAAGGCGGCATCGGGTTTGAGGAATACCTGTTGCGCCAGCGTCAGCATCGCAGCGCAGAAATCGCCGCCAGCATCGACAGCTTGGCTTTTGCCAACAAAGCCCGGAATATTTATGGTTATGATCATTTCATATCCGACACCTCCGGTTCGATCTGCGAAGTGGTCAACCCGCAAAACCCCGATGATCCGGTTTTATCCGTATTGGCAGCAGCCACCCTGCCCGTCTGGATAATGGGCACCGATGAACACACAGAAGAGCTGAAACAAAGGTTTTGCCGCGCGCCCAAACCCATGTATTACCGCGAGGATTTCCTGACTGCAAAATGGGCCGAATATCTGGAAATCAACGGTATTGGTGAAACCGGCGTTGACCCCGATGATTTCATCCGCTGGGGGTTTGGTGAATTACTGCAAAGCCGCCTGCCCCGCTATGCCGCCATCGCCAAAAACTGGGGCGTTACTGTCAAGGCCGCCGAGGTGCGCGCCATTCGTGACAACCAGGATTTCAGCGACCTGATCGCATTAGCAATTGAGCGGAATTAACCATGCCTATCAAACTCCCCGATGATCTGCCTGCCTTTGATATTTTGCGAAATGAAGGCGTTAATGTCATGGATAGCGACACCGCCGCGCGCCAGGATGTGCGGCCGCTGAAAATCGGGCTTTTGAACCTGATGCCCAAAAAGGAACAAACCGAGGTTCAATTTGCACGGTTAATCGCGGCCACGCCTTTGCAGATTGATTTCACGCTGATCCGCATGTCCGAACACATCAGCAAAAACACAGCCCCCCAACATATGGAGGCATTTTATCAGCCCTTTCAGGCCGTTAAGCACCAGATGTTTGACGGGCTGATCATCACCGGCGCCCCGATTGAACATCTGCCATTTGAACAGGTTTCATACTGGGACGAAATGGTCGAGGTCATGAACTGGACCCAAACCAATGTTCTGTCGACTTTCGGGGTGTGCTGGGGCGGCATGGCGATGATCCACCATTTTCATAACGTGCCGAAACGCATGCTGGACCAAAAGGCTTTTGGCTGTTTTCGCCATAGAAATCTGGCGCCGACCTCGCCTTATTTGCGGGGGTTTTCGGATGATTTTGTTATGCCCGTCAGCCGCTGGACCGAAAATACCGGTCAGGATATTGCAAAGGCCAACGGCTTAACAACCCTTATTGAATCGGACGATACCGGCCCGGGGCTGGTGCAGGACAAGGCCCATCGGGCGCTGTATATTTTCAACCATCTTGAATATGATTCCACCTCTCTAAAAGATGAATTCGACCGCGATGTTGCCTCAAATACCCCGATCAATATTCCGGTAAACTATTATCCCGATGACAACCCCGAAAATCCGCCTGAAAACCGTTGGCGCAGCCATGGGTATTTGCTATATGGCAACTGGATCAACCAGATATACCAGACCACAAATATTGATATAAATAAAATTCTGGAAGGGGATTCCAAATAGATGAAATTCTGGCCCCGCAAGCACGAACCCCAATATGACGCCGCTGAAACTGCAATCAACGGTGTGTTGGTGCTGGGGGATTCCCACAGCCGCAGCTTTTTCAATCAGCCGCTTTTGGGGCCTTTCATCGATGCTGGCGGGGTGGAGCGCAAAATTTATTGTCATAAAATTCGCGGCGCCTCGATGACAGGGTTTGGCCGGCGAAAAAGCTCTTTGGCGCTGCGCTCTGTTACCCACCGGCTGGTCAAAAAATATCGCAACTATTGCAGCCATACCGTATATGCATTTGGTCAGGTGGATGTGGAACTGGGGTTGTATTATCGTTGGCTCGAAGGTGGCAAATATTTTGATCCCAATGACCTTTTTGAAGAAATAATTGGCAAATATATTGAAAACATCCTGAAATTCCGCACCAAAACCACACCGATCATCAAAGGTATCAACCAGACAGTTCTGGAAGATCACAAAACTTCGGTGCAGTATGTTTCGCGGGTTTTGCACAAACCCAAGCATACCGATGCCGATAACCCGCATTTTCAAAAACTGCTGGAAATCTATCCGCCCTACGAGGCCCGCAAAGCCATAAGCAATGATTTTAACCATCTGCTAAAAACCAAATCCGAAAATGCCGGTATCCGTTATTTTGATTTGAACAGCCAGTTGGTGGCCCCCGAAACCAATAGCGTTTATTATGCCTATCGCCCTGCCGGAACCGGCCATCATGTGCTAGACTCAATCAAAATGCGCCAGATTTACAAAGACGCTCTGGCCAAAGCAGTGGCAAATTAAAAGGAAACCCCCAATGAACAATAAACCTTTTAACGGTGAAATCAGCCGGTATTTTACCGAACTGGCCCCCGAACCCATCCGCGCGGCCATTCAAAATGCCGGCTCAAAAGACATTTTAAGCCCGGATTACCCCCATAAAAAACCCATGAAACGCAAGGAATATGATGCAAATTATGATAGCTTGCAAATAGAGCTGGTAAAGCTGCAATCATGGGTCAAAGCCACCGGTCAGCGCATCGCCATTGTATTTGAGGGCCGCGATGCGGCTGGCAAAGGCGGCACCATCAAGCGGTTTCGTGAAAACCTTAATCCACGGGGCGCGCGGGTGGTGGCACTGGCCAAACCCTCGGATACCGAACAATCCCAATGGTATTTTCAACGCTATATTCAACACCTGCCATCAGCCGGTGAAAT